>NZ_JBHWLY010000077.1:0-29031 GCF_042730435.1 Nocardioides sp. NPDC059952
GCCGCCGAGTCGGCTCATCCTGACCAGAAATGCCGCCGAGTCGGCTCGTCATGACGAGCCGACTCGGCAGATTCAGCTGTCAGAACGAGCCGACTCGGCGGGTTCGTACCTCAGGCCAGGACGGAGTCGAGCGCGACCGCGTCGATCCCGACGGCCTCGCCGACGGGGGCGTTGGTGAGCTGGCCGGCGTGGGTGTTGAGGCCCTTGGCGAGCGCGGCGTCGTCGCGCAGCGCCTGGGTCCAGCCCTTGTTGGCAAGCGCGACGGCGTACGGCATCGTCGCGTTCGTGAGCGCGTAGGTGGACGTGTTCGGGACCGCACCGGGCATGTTTGCCACGCAGTAGAAGGTCGAGTTGTGGACCTGGTAGGTCGGGTCCGCGTGGGTGGTGGCGTGGGAGTCCTCGAAGCAGCCGCCCTGGTCGATGGCGATGTCGACGAGCACCGAGCCGGGCTTCATCCGCGAGACCAGGTCGTTGGTGACGAGCTTCGGCGCGGCCGCGCCCGGGATCAGCACGGCGCCGATGACCAGGTCGGCCTGGAGCACCTGCTCCTCGAGCGCGAGCTTGTTGGAGGCGAGCCCGTGGACCTGGTTGGAGTAGCGCCAGAACGACATCCGCAGCTTCTCCAGGTCGGTGTCGAGCAGCGTCACGTCGGCGCCCATCCCGAGCGCGATGTTGGCGGCGTTCTGCCCGGAGACGCCGGCGCCGATGATGACGACCTTGGCGTTGGCGACACCGCCGACGCCGCCCATCAGGGTGCCGCGGCCGCCCTGGGCCTTGAGCAGGTTGTAGGCGCCGACCTGGGGCGCCAGGCAGCCGGCGACCTCCGACATCGGGTAGAGCAGCGGCAGCGCCCGGTTGGGCAGCTCGACGGTCTCGTACGCGATCGCGGTGACCTTCTTGGCCAGCAGCTCCTGGGTCAGCGGCTTGTCGGCGGCCAGGTGGAGGTAGGTGAACAGGGTCAGGCCCTCGCGCAGACGGTGGTACTCCTCCGCGACCGGCTCCTTGACCTTGAGCACCATGTCGGCGTTGCCCCAGGTCTCGTCGGCGTCGCCGAGGATCTTCGCGCCGACCGCGGCGTACTCGGCATCAGAGATCGAGGAGCCGACACCGGCACCGGCCTGGACGAAGACCTCGTGGCCGTTGGCCACCAGCTCGTGGACACCCGAGGGGGTGATCGCCACCCGGTACTCGTGGTTCTTGACTTCCTTGGGTACGCCGATTCTCATTTCTTCCCCTGAATGTGGTGGTCCGTGGGTTACGGGTCAGCCGGATGTTCGCCGCCTGATGCGGCATGTCTAACCCGGTGTGGCGCAAGTCACCAAAACCACGTAGATCGGTCCTGACCGGGCGCCTGATCAGACTCTGCCACGCGACTTGAGGGCGGCGTACGCAAGCACGGCCTGGACGACCGGCGAGTCGGTCGCCTTGCCGGTGAGCACCGCCTCCAGGAGGTCCTCGAACGGCACCCAGTGGATGCTCATCTCGGCCTCCTCGTGCTCGAGCTCGAAGCCGTCGCGGTCGGTCGCGGTCAGGCCGCGGGCGAGAAAGAAGTGGTGGATCTCCTCGGTGAGCCCGGGCGTGGCATAGGTCGAGAGCAGCGGCGTCCATTCGGCCGCCTCGTGGGCCACCTCCTCGCGCAGCTCGCGTACGGCGACGTCGAGCGGGTCCTCGCCGGGATAGTCGATCAGGCCGGCCGGCAGCTCGACGAAGCGCCGCTGGGCGGGATGGCGGTACTGGGTGATGACCAGGGCGCGCTCGTCCTCGTCCAGCGCCAGCACGACCGCGGCACCAGGGTGCTCGACGACCAGGCGCCGGAACGGCTCCTCGTCCTCGTGGCCGGGTCGGTTGATCCGGTCGGCGCGGAGCGCGACCACCCAGCCGTCACGATGGAGGTCCTCGCTCGAGACCACCGGCCAGCTCTCGGGGACGTCCCATTCGGTGAGCGGCCCGTGGGTATCGGCCGTCGAGTCGGAAATTCCTGCGTCCGGTGTCATGGCCCGAGGCTACCCTCGGCTCATGTCTGAGACCTCCCCCGCCGCCCCTGCCTCACTGACCCAGGAGGAGGCGGCCGAACGGGCCGCCACGGTCACCGTCGAGCGCTACGACATCTCGCTCGACCTGACCGGGCTGCTGGAGGGCGAGACGCTCTCCAGCGTCTCCACGATCACCTTCTCCGCCACCCCGGGCTCGAGCACGTTCGTCGACTGCGTGGCCGAGGTCTCGGCGGCCACGCTCAACGGCACCGCGCTCGATCTCGCCACGATCAGCACCGGACGGATCCCGCTCGAGGACCTCGCCGAGGCCAACACCCTGGTCGTGACCGCCTCCCAGTCCAACACCGCCGCCTCCGAGGGCGTGCTGCGCACCGTCGACCCCTCCGACGGCAACGTCTACGTGTGGACCTCCTTCGAGCCCGACGACGCCCGCCGGCTGTGGGCCTGCTTCGACCAGCCGGACCTCAAGGCGGTGCACGGGTTCACCGTGACCGCGCCGGACCAGTGGACAGTGCTGTCGAACTCCGCGCCCGCGGAGGTCTCCGACCCGGCAGCCGGCGCGCGGACCTGGGTCTTCGAGGACACTCCCCCGCTCTCGACGTACGTCGTGGTGGTCAACGCCGGGCCGTTCGTCGAGGTCCGTGCCGAGCGCGGCGGCTACGACCTGGGGCTCTATGCCCGTCAGTCGCTGGCGAGCCAGCTCGAGCGGGACCGCGAGGAGATCCTCGACGTCACCGAGCACGGGCTGGCCTGGTTCGGCACGAAGTTCGGGATGCCGTTCCCGCAGCGACGCTACGACCAGATCTTCGTGCCTGACATGGGTGGCGCGATGGAGAACTGGGGCGCGGTCACCCACAGCGACATGTTCCTCTTCCGCACGGCGCCGACCCACGCCGACCGCACCGAGCGCACCAACGTGGTCCTGCACGAGATGGCCCACATGTGGTTCGGCGACCTGGTCACGATGCGCTGGTGGGACGACCTGTGGCTCAATGAGGCCTTCGCCTCCTGGGCGGCCGTGTGGGCCTCGGCCGCGCTCCCCGACTACGCCGACGTGTGGGCCTCGATCGCGCTCACCGAGAAGAAGGCGGGCTACGACATCGACGCGACGCCCGCCACCCACCCGATCCGCGGGGTGGTGCCCAGCGTCGACGTCGCGATGGCCAACTTCGACGCGATCACCTACATGAAGGGCCAGGCCGTGCTGCAGCAGCTGCACGCCTACATCGGCGAGGAGGCCTACCTGGCCGGGCTGCAGGCCTACTTCGCCGAGCACGCCTACGGCAATACGGTCCTGTCCGACCTCATGAGCGCGTTCGGCGCGGCGGCGGGCAAGGATCTCTCCGCCTGGACCACCGCGTGGCTCGACCACGCCGGCACCGACGTGATCACCCTCGCCGACGGCAAGGTCTCGGTCACCGGCGCCGACGGGACCGTGCGTCCGCACCGGCTCGACATCGCCTCCTACGACGCCTCCGGCGCGCTGCTGGCGACCACCCCGGTCACCGTGGCGGGCGAGCCCGTCGCGGTCTCGCTCCCCGAGGCGGCCGCGCACCTGGTCAACGCGACCGACGTGACCTTCGCGGCGGTGCGCTCGGACGAGGCCAGCGAGGCCTGGCTCGGCCAGAACGCCGGTCTGCTGCCCGACGCGGTGGCACGGGCGGTCGCGGTCAACAGCGCCTGGTCCGCCTTGTTCCGCGGCGAGATCGCCGGCCCCGAGGTCGTCTCGCGCGTCCTCTCGGTCCTCGAGCGCGAGCGCAACCCGCAGGTCACCGGCGAGTTCCTGAGCATGGCGGTCACCGCCGCCGAGCTGTGGACCGCGCCCGAGCGCGTCGCTGAGCAGCGTGCACTGGTCGCCGAAGCGGCCGCGGCGCTCGCCGCGGACCCGGCCAACCGCGACACCGCACTCCGCGTCCTCGCCGCGCACGCGTCCACACCCGAGCAGCTCGCGCTCGCCGAGCAAGGGGCAGCCGAGGACGTACAGGTGGCCTGGCGGCTGCTCGGACGACGTGCCGAGACGGGCGACTACGACGCCGAGGCGGTCGCCGCGCTGGAGGCACGCGACCCCGATCCCGAGTCGTGGGTCTCAGCCCAGGCCGTACGCACCGCACAGCCGCTCGCGGAGGCGAAGGAGGAGGCCTGGCAGGTGACCATGGTCGAGCGCCGGCTGCCGCGCACCGACAGCGCCTACGGGTTGAGCTCGGCGTTCTGGCGGCCCGGCCAGGACGAGATCCTGGCGCCGTACGCCCAGCGCTATCTCGAGGCCGTGCGCGAGATCCGCGGCGGCGGGCTGCTCGCCTACGGCCTCCAGCTGCGGTTCTACCCGGCACAGGCCGGCGAGGACGTCGCCGCCACCGCACGGGCCGCCTGTGAGGGCGACACGCTGGTCCCGTTCGTACGCCAGACGATCATCCGCATGGCCGACGTGCACTCACGGCAGGTCGCAGCCCGCGCGCTGTGATCGCAGCGGAATCGGCGGGCCGCCAGAGGTATGGCCCGCGAGCACGGCGGGTACCCCTCGTGTCGCACGCAATCGAGAGGAGACACGACATGAGCACCGTCGAGAAGAGCGTCCAGGTCGAGGTCCCGGTCAGCACCGCGTACGACCAGTGGACCCAGTTCGAGTCGTTCCCCCAGTTCATGGAGGGCGTCGAGTCGGTTCGACAGCTCGACGACAAGCACCTGCACTGGAAGGCCGAGATCGGCGGCGTGACCCGTGAGTGGGATGCCGAGATCGTCGACCAGGTTCCCGACGACCGCATCACCTGGCGCGCCGTGGAGGGCGCCAAGAACAAGGGGACGGTGTCCTTCACCCCGGATCAGATGGCGAACACGACCAAGGTGACGCTCCGCCTGGAGTACGAGCCCGAGGGCGCTGTCGAGAAAACCGGTGACGTGCTCAAGATCGTCGACATGAGGGCGAAGGGCGACCTCGAGCGGTTCAAGGACTTCATCGAGAACCGCGGCACCGCGACCGGTGCATGGCGCGGCGAGGTGAAGCCGACCGGCGAGGTACGTCGCTAGGACAGACTCAGAGCCCCTGGGGCCGGCGTCCGCCGGCCCCAGGGGCTCTGTCAGTCGATCTCAGGCCTCGACATTGTGTCTCGACCCGCTTCGCGGGTTCGCAAGCTCACCCGCTGCGCTCGCTCGACCTCCTCGCGTTGCGCCGATGTTCGTTCCTCACATCGACGCGGGCTCGGACTCCGGCAGCTCGACCTCGTTGACCTCGCGGCGCAGGTTGGACTCGTCGATCGGGAACCGCTGCTCCTTCTGCCGGTCCAGGGCCGCCTTGACCAGCCCGGCGAAGAGCGGGTGGGGGCGGGTCGGCCGCGAGCGAAGCTCGGGGTGGGCCTGGGTGGAGACGTAGTAGGGGTGAACGTCGCGGGGCAGCTCGACGAACTCGACCAGCTGGTTGTCGGGCGAGAGGCCGGAGAAGACCAGGCCGGCGTCCTCGAGCTGGTCGCGGTAGGAGTTGTTCACCTCGTAGCGGTGGCGGTGACGCTCCTCGATGGAGGTCTCGCCGTAGACCTCGGCCGCGATCGAGCCCTTCTTGAGCTCGGCCGGGTAGAGGCCCAGGCGCATGGTGCCACCGAGGTCGCCCGCGCCCTCGACGTACGCCTTCTGCTCCTCCATCGTCGCGATGACGGGCTCGGGAGTCTCGGCGTCGAACTCCGTGGAGTCAGCCTTCTCCAGGCCGAGCACGTTGCGGGCGTACTCGATGACCATGCACTGCAGCCCCAGGCACAGGCCGAGCGTGGGGATCTGGTGGGTGCGGGTGTAGGTCAGCGCGCCGAGCTTGCCCTCCAGGCCACGGATGCCGAAGCCGCCGGGAACGCAGACGGCGTCGACGTCGTGGAGGTTCTTGGCGGCGCCCTCGGGGGTCTCGCACTCGTCGGAGGGGATCCAGCGGATGTTGACCTTGGCCTCGTTGGCGAAGCCGCCGGCGCGCAGCGCCTCGCCGACGCTCAGGTAGGCGTCGGGAAGGTCGATGTATTTGCCGACCAGCCCGATGGTGAGCTCCTCCTTGGGGTGGTGCACCCGGCGGAGCAGGTCCTCCCACAGCGCCCAGTCGACGTCGCGGAAGGGCAGGTCGAGCTTGCGCACGACGTAGGCGTCCAGGCCCTCGCGGTGGAGCACCTTCGGGATGTCGTAGATGCTCGGGGCGTCGGCGGCGGTCACCACGGCGTCCTCGTCGACATCGCACATGAGCGCGATCTTGCGCTTGATGCCCTCGGGCAGCTCGCGGTCGGCACGGCACACGATGGCGTCGGGCTGGATGCCGATCTGGCGCAGCGCCATCACCGAGTGCTGGGTCGGCTTCGTCTTCAGCTCCTTGGACGGGCCGATGTAGGGCACCAGGGAGACGTGGACGAAGAAGACGTTGTCGCGGCCGAGGCGCTGGCGCACCTGGCGGGCGGCCTCGAGGAACGGCAGCGACTCGATGTCGCCGACGGTGCCGCCGATCTCGGTGATCACCACGTCGATCTCGGGACCGTGCATCGCCAGGACCCGCTCGGAGATCTCGTCGGTGATGTGCGGGATCACCTGGACGGTCTCGCCGAGGTAGTCGCCGCGGCGCTCCTTGGCGATCACGTTGGAGTAGACCTGCCCGGTGGTCACGTTGGCGTGGCCGACCAGGTCGGTGTCGAGGAACCGCTCGTAGTGGCCGATGTCGAGATCGGTCTCGGCACCGTCGTTGGTCACGAAGACCTCACCGTGCTGGAACGGGTTCATCGTGCCGGGGTCCACGTTGAGGTACGGGTCCAGCTTCTGCATGGTCACGCTCAGGCCACGCGAACGGAGAAGGCGGCCGAGGGACGATGCCGTCAGGCCCTTTCCCAATGAGGAGGCGACGCCCCCGGTGACAAAAATGTGCTTGGTCAAGCTCGCCGACTTCATGGGCCTCAATCCTATCAATGCTTCAGCAGGCCACCGAAACCTGACGCACCGAAATCGCCACCTTGTTGGCTGGTCTGTCGAGCCAGCGCGAGCGGAGCGGCGATCTGACCGGTGGTGGTCTCGATGCCGTCGACCGACGCGAACCAGCCCGGCCAGTCGTTGGCGCGGAGCGTCTGGAGGGTCTCAGATTCTGTGGGTGCCGTGACGACCAGGCCTTTCGTGGTCGCGCCCAAGCCCTCGACCAGGCCCTCGACCGCGGTCGTGTCCTCGCTGTCCTCACCGAGGACGACCAGGACGAGGCCCGCCGGTCCGGTCGGTCGTCCCTGGGCCTTGACCAGGTCGCCGGTGAGCAACGCCACAGCGGCGGTCTTCGCGGGCTGGTCGAACGCTGGGGGCGGCTTGGTGCCGGCGTAGGTCTCTCCGATCACCTGACCCATCCGCTGGTAGGTCGCCTGCCCCGCGTCGCCGCGGCCCAGCTGCTTGACCAGCTGAGTGGCCAGGCTGTCGACATACTGCTTGCGGTCGGGGTCCAGCAGATTCGGTCGTACGTCGAGCACCCCTGTCGTCTCGCCGCCGGCCGCCTCGATGTTGCCGGTGAGCGCGGCGACCGCCTTCGGGTCGGCGCCGGGGAGGGTGACGACGGCGACCTTCTGGCCGGCGAGCCTGCCGGGCAGCAGTGCGTCGCCGGCCTCGGCGACGAACCGGGCCTCGGCGCTCTGCTGGGGATCCTTCGCGCCCTTCGTCTCGCTCTCGCCGGAGGTGGGGCTCGCCGCGGCCCCGTCGCCGGCTCTGCTCACGATTCCGGTGCCGATCGCGGTGAGATCGTGGTCGGCGGCCCAGATGCCGGCGGGCACACCGATCGCCAGCGCCGTCACCGCGGCCAGGAGCGGGAGGACGAGCCGGCGGCTGCGGGGATCCTTGCGGCGCACGGCCGGCACCGCGGAGGCGTCGATCAGCGTCGGGCCGAGCGCGAGCCGGGTCAGGTAGGTGCCGGCCAGGCCCGGGCGCTGGTCCTCGAGGAAGTCGGTCAGCGTGGTGCTGAGCCCGGCCCCGACCACCAGCGATGGGTGCTGGGCGTAGGCGACCAGCAGGGCGGCGTCCTCGGGGGCGAGGGCGGACTCGAACCGCTTCGGCTGCACGCCGATCCGGTCGAGGAGCTCGCTGGCGTTCTCGCTCGCGGAGGCGCCGGGCGCGAGGACGACCTCGGCTGCGCTGGTGAGCAGTTTCGGTTCGGGGTAGGTGTCGGTATCGGGGCCCAGGACGACCACGGCGTGGCGTACCTGCTTCTTGGTCAGCCTCTTCGCCGCGGGACCCACCGCGATGACGGCCGGGCGCTGCTCGCGCAGGAAGCCGGCGAGGTCGCCCAAGAGCCGGCCCAGGTCAGGATGGTCGGCGACCACGACGACCGGCCGACCGGCCAGCGGCGTGTCCAGAGGAGGTACGCCGCTGCCGTGCAGCAGCACCTCCTCCTCGCGCTTGAGCAGCTCGCTGCTGTTGTGGGTGAAGAGCTCCAGGTGGGAGCTCAGGCCACGCTTGGCGTCCTCGAGGTCGTGGTCGAGGGACTCCTGGTCGAGCGCACGGCCCGAGGTCAGCAGCTGCTCACCGTCGAAGATCTCGCCGTCGAGGATCCGGGCCTTGCGCCCGTCGACCAGCTTCTCCAACCCGGCTTCGCCGATCTTGTCGATCAGCTCGATCCCGGCGTCGGCCAGCGTCTGCGGGCCCCGGTTGGGGTAGCGGCCCGAGACCATCGGCTGGGCGTTGACCACGGCGATCACGCCCTTGGCGACGATCGCCAGCGCGGTGGTCCGGTCCAGGTCGACGTGGTCGATGACCGCGATGTCGCCCTCTTTGAGCCGCGGGATCAGCGCCCTGGTCGGCCGCCCCGAGCGGAGCGTGCCGCGGATGCCCGGGAGCACGGAGGGAATCTGGCGAGTAGGCAGTCTCATGTCCCGCCAATCCTCCCCCGGCGCCACGGCGCGTCCCCGGATCTCCCATCCGGCGAGTCGGTCGTCGTGGCGGCCGAATGCGCACGTTTGGCGGGCGAATCGGTCGTTGTGGCGTGTGTCGTTCGCCACAACGACCGATTCGGGTCGCCAGAACCGAGGTTTCGGCGGGGTCAGGCCTTCGCCGCGCGGGCCACCTCGAGGAGCTCGCGGGCGTGCGCGATGGCCGTGTCGGAAGCCGTCAGCCCTGCCAGCATGCGGGAGAGCTCGAGCTCGCGGGACTCGTCGCCGAGGACCGTCAGACCAGAGCTGGTGACCACGCCGTCGCTGGTCTTCTCGACGGCGACATGGTGGTCGGCGAAGGCGGCGACCTGGGGCAGATGGGTGACGACCAGGACCTGGGCGGTCCGGGCCAGGTGGGCGAGACGGCGACCGATCTCGACCGCGGCGGTGCCGCCGACGCCGGCGTCGACCTCGTCGAAGACGAAGGTCGGAACCGGGCTGGTCGCCGCCAGGACCACCTCGATCGCCAGCATCACCCGGGAGAGCTCACCACCGGAGGCACCCTTGTGGAGCGGGCGGGGCTCCGAACCGGTGTTGGCGGCCAGCAGCAGCTCGACCTCGTCGAGGCCGTTGGAGCCGTAGCGCAGCCAGCGGCCGTTCTTGCCTGAACCGACCTTCAGCGGCGCGTGCGCCTCCTCCTCGGAGGCGGGCGCGTCGGTCTCCTTCTGGCGTACGTCCACCACCAGTCGGGCGTGCGGCATGGCCAGGCCGGTGAGCTCGTCGCTGACCGCCTCGGCCAGGGCTCCGGCCGCGTCTGCACGGGCGTCCGACAGCGCCAGGCCGGCCTCGGCGAGGGCTGCTCGCAGCCTGGTCCGGTCGGCGCGGAGCTCCTCGATCCGGTCATCGTCGGAGTCGAGCTCGAGCAGGCGCTTGGCGCCGGTCTCGGCCCAGGCGAGCACCTCGTCGATGGTCTCGCCGTACTTCCTGGTCAGCGCGGTCAGCGCCGCGCGGCGCTCGGAGACCACGGACAGCCGAGCCGGGTCGGTCTCGATCGCGGTCGCGTAGGAGGCGACGTCGGCGGCCAGGTCGGAGAGCAGGTAGGAGACCTCGGCGAGGCGGTCGGCCAGCCCGGCGGCCTCGGGGTCGTGGTCACGCACGCCGTCGAGGGCCTGGCGCGCGGCCGAGATGGCGCCCAGCGCGTCGGGGGCGTCGACCTCCGAGGAGAGCGCCTCGCGAGCCTGCTCGGCGGCGGTGCGCAGCGTGTCGGCGTAGCCGAGCCTCTCCTCCTCCTGGGCGAGGGTGACATCTTCGCCGGACTCCGGCGAGACCTCCTCGACCTCACCGAGGCCGAAGCGGAGCAGGTCGGCCTCCTGCGCCCGCTCACGAGCGTGGGTGGTGACCTCGTCGAGCTCTCGCTCCACCTTCTGGAGCTCGGCGTGGATGTCGCCGTAGGCCGCGATGAGCTTGGCGACCGCGTCGCCTCCGAAGCGGTCCAGCGAGTCGCGCTGGGCGCGCGGCTGCAGCAGCCGGTGCTGATCGGACTGGCCGTGGACGGCGACAAGCGGCGAGGTCACCGAGCCGAGGGTCGCGACCGGGACGGTCGCTCCGCCGACGTACGCCCTGGCCCGGCCTTCGGCGGCGACGGTGCGCGCCACCAGGACGCGGCCCTCCTCGACCTCTCCCCCGGCCTCCTCGGTCGCCTCGACGACGCCCGGCAGCGACCGGGCGTCGATGACGCCCTCGACCCGGGCCGCCTTCTTGCCCTTGCGGACCGAGCCGGCGTCACCGCGGCCGCCGAGCAGCAGCCCGAGCGCGGTCACGATCATGGTCTTGCCCGCGCCGGTCTCACCGGTCACCACGGTCAGCCCCGGTCCGAGCTCCAGGGTCGAGGACTCGATGATCCCGAGTCCGGAGATCCTGATCTCCTCAAGCATTCTCGCCTCCGTTCATCCTGAACGGACGCCGTTCCGCGGCGCCTCGCCATCCCTCCACAGACAGTCCGAACTTCCGCACCAGACGATCCGTGAACGGAGCCTGGTGCAGGCGGACGAGTCTGACAGGCTCCACCCCCCGGGTCACCTCGATCCGGGCGCCCGGGCCCAGGTCGTAGGAACGCCGGCCGTCGCACCAGAGCACGCCGACGCCGTCGGCGCGCGAGATGACCTCGACGGCCAGCACCGAGGTCGGCGCCACCACCATCGGCCTGGCGAAGAGGGCGTGGGCGCTGATCGGGGTCAGCAGCAGCGCCTCGACGCCCGGCCACACGACCGGGCCGCCAGCGGAGAAGTTGTAGGCCGTCGAGCCGGTCGGGGTCGCGCAGACGACGCCGTCGCAGCCCCACCTCGACAGCGGCCGGCCGTCGATCTCGACGACGACCTCGAGCATCCGCTCGCGCGCGGCCTTCTCGACGCTGGCCTCGTTGACCGCGAACGTCCGGAAGACCTTCTGACCGTCCTCGAAGACGCTGACCTCGAGCGCGAGCCGGTCCTCGGAGGTGTAGCGACGCTGCACGATCGCCTCGATCGTGGACTCGACGTCGTCGTATTCCGCCTCGGCCAGGAACCCGACATGGCCCAGGTTCACCCCGAGCACCGGGGTGCGGTGGGGCTGGACGATCTCGGCAGCGCGCAGGATGGTGCCGTCGCCGCCAATGACCAGCGCCAGCTCGCAGTCGCGGCTCGCGTCGTGCTCCTCGGCGGCCAACTCGAGCTTCGGTTCGTACGCAGCTGGGTCGATGCCCAGGTCGGCGGCCTCGCTGGCCAGCACCCGGACCACGATGCCGTGGACCGCGAGCGACTTGGCACAGGCGAGGGCGACCTCGCGGGCCTCCTCACGACCGGTGTGGATGAGCATGAGGACGCGCCGAACCTCGGCCGGGTCCGCAGGCGCTGGGTCCCCAGCAGGGGTCTCGGGCTCGCTCACGGATCAACCTTCTCAGACGGCACCGACACTTCCCCGGCTGCGGGGCTCTCCAGACCGCGCTGCTCGCGGACTGCCTCCTCGATCTCGTCCTCGGTCACCGTGGCCTCGCCGCGGCGCAGCCAGAGGAAGAACTCGACGTTGCCCGACGGGCCCGGGAGCGGGCTGGTGGTGACCGCGCGTGCGCCCCAGCCTCGCTGGGCGGCGGCCGCGGCGACGGCGTTGACGGCCTCGGCTCGCAGGGCCGGGTCGCGGACCACGCCACCCTTGCCGACCCGGTCCTTGCCGACCTCGAACTGGGGCTTGACCATCAGCGCCAGGTCGCCGTCGGGGCTGGTGACCCCGATCAGCGCGTCCAGGACGAGCTCGAGGGAGATGAAGGAGAGATCGCCCACGACGGCGTCGACGGGTTCGCCGATCACGTCGAGGGAGAGGTCGCGGATGTTGGTGCGGTCGTGGACGACGACCCGCTCGTCCTGCTGCAGCCGCCAGGCGAGCTGGCCGTAGCCGACGTCGACGGCGACGACCTGCTTGGCCTCGTTGCGCAGCAGTACGTCGGTGAACCCGCCGGTCGACGCGCCGGCGTCGAGGCAGCGGCGGCCTTTGACCGAGAGCCCGAGCGGTTCGAACGCCGCGAGCGCTCCGGCGAGCTTGTGCCCGCCGCGAGAGACGAAGTCCGGACGGTCGGGGTCCTCGGTGACCACGATCGCGACGTCGGTGGTGACGCCCGTGGCCGGCTTGGTGGCTCGGTTCCCCGAGACCGTGACCCGCCCGGCGGCGATCAGCTCGCTGGCGTGCTCGCGGGACCGGGCCAGCTTGCGCCGGACCAGCTCGGCGTCGAGACGGAGGCGGCGAGGAGGCATGCGCTCGCCTCTCAGGGCTGGTCGGTCGGCTGGGGCTCGCCGGAGGCCGCAGCGATCCGGGCCATCGCGTCGTGGGCCCCGGTGTCGGGATCCAGGGCGCGGCGCAACTCGGTGTGAGCGGCCTCGAAGACGCCGACGTGCTCGCTCAACGGCAGCTCGTCGAGCCGGTCGAGCGTCTCGAGCACCGCGTCGACGCGGGCGACACCCGTGTGCGGCGCCGGGCCGGCGCCACTCGGCGTGGTCGGGACCTCGGCCGGAGTCTCGTCGAAGTACTGCTCGCTCATGTGGCTGAGACTACCGTCCCGTCGCCGGCATCCGGGCGAGGCGGCACGGCCTGTGCGCCGATCGTGGCCACCGATCCGGTGGCGTCCAGGTGAGCCCAGGCGCCGGCCGCGGCCACCCGCCACCAGTCGTCGGCGCTCCCTTCGCCGGTGACCCGCAGCTCACCGTCGCGTACCTCTGCCGTCCAGCCGCCGAGCCGCGCGGCCGTGCCGTCGGTCTCCGGCGCCGAGTGGGCCTCCAACAAGCCGCCCAGGTCGGCGGAGATGTAGGACGGCCGCCGCTGCGGCTCGGCCGCGACTAGATCCTCGAGCCCGGTGACCCCGGTGAGCACCAGCAGCGTGTCGATGCCGGCGTTGCGACCGCCCTCGATGTCGGTGTCGAGCCGGTCGCCGACCATCAGCGGGTGATCGGCCCCGGTGCGCCGGATGGTCTCGTCCAGCAGCGGTCGCGACGGCTTGCCCGCCACGACCGGCTCGACGCCCGAGAAGCGGCGCAGGGTGTCGACCAGGACGCCGTGGCCGGGCGCGATCCCGTAGGCCGCCGGGAAGGTCATGTCGGTGTTGCTGGCGACCCAGAAGAGCCCGTCCTTGATCCGCACGGCCGCGCGCAGGATGTCCTTCCACAGCAGCTCGGGGTTGTAGCCGGTGACGATCGCCTCGGCGTCCTCGTCGACGGCCACCGGCACCAGGCCGGCGTCTTCGAGCGGCTCGCGCAGGCCGGCGGCACCCAGGTTGACGACCTTCGCCCCCGGGGCGAGCCGCTCAGCCAGGACACGCGCGGCCGCCTGCGCCGAGGTGACCACGTCCTCGGCGGTCGCCTCGATCCCGAGGTTGCGGATGTTGTCGGCGACCTTGGCCGGAGGCCGGGCGGCATTGTTGGTGATGAACGCCAGCCTGAGCCCGGCCTCGCGGGCGGCGGCGAGCGACTCGGGGGCGCGCCGGACCGCTGAGCCGCCGATGTAGACCACACCGTCGAGGTCGAGCATCGCGACGTCATGGGCGGCGGCGAGCACCTGGGCTGAGCCCTTCAACTGATGGCTGGTCAACGCGCGAAGTTCCTTCTCTGAGTCGGGGGTTCGGCGAATGGCACCAGTGTGACCCTACGATGTCCGGATGGACGATACGGGTGTGGTCAGGGCGCCGTACCTCGGGCGTCCGCTGCGTCTGGAGCCATTTCGAGCGCTCTCGTTGGCGCCTTCGCGGATCGGGGACCCGACCTCCGCGCGGCTCTACTCACGTCCCTATCGGGGGGTCGCCTCCCGGATCAGCTCGTGGCTGGCACGTGGCGATCTGCGCCAGCACCGAGACCTCGCGCTCTACCTCCACGAGTACACCGCGGCCGGGATCACCGTGCGTGGCGTCGTCGGGATCCTCGACGTCTCGCACCGCACCGATGACCCCGGTCAGGCCGCGGTCATCCCCCACGAGGGCGTACACACCGCCCAGGCCGAGCAGCTCGCCTCCCGGATGCGGCAGATGCGGGTGCACCCAGCGCCGATCCTGCTCACCTACCACGCGCCCGATGGAGTCGCGGCCCTGCTCGACCAGGTGCAGAGCGGCACTCCCGAGGAGCAGTACGACGATCACGGCGGCCAGCACCATCGCGTCTGGGCGATCACCGACGAGGCGCTGATCGGTCAGCTGCGCACCGCCTGGGCGAGCCAGCAGGCTCTGATCGCCGACGGGCACCACCGCTACGCTGCCTACGCCGAGCTCCAGGGCCTCGCCGAGCCCGGCGACGGCGCTGCGACCGACTTCGGTCTGGCGATGCTCATCGACCAGGACGACACGCCGTTGCAGCTCGGAGCGATCCATCGGGTGCTGGCCGGGGTGAACCTGCGCGACCTACGGGCCGCGGCCGAGTCCGTCGGAGCCGGGTGGACCGCCGGCGGCCGCGACGCCGCTCTGAGCAGGCTCGGACCCGGTGTCATCGTGCTCAGCGACGGCCGTGGCTGGGCCACTCTCGACGTGGACACCGCCACGAGTCCGATCACCGGCGATGTCGGCTATCTGCACGACCGCGTCCTCCCGGAGCTGCGCAGGCAGCCGTCGCGGGTGCTGCACGCCCACCAGGTCGACGCCGCGCTGAAGCGGGCCCGCCCGGGGCGCGACGTCGCCGTGCTGTTGGCGGCACCGACCTTCGACACCATCCTCTCCTCCGCCTCGATCGGGCAGCTGCTTCCCGAGAAGGCGACCTCCTTCCAGCCCAAGCCGCACCCTGGCGTGCTCATCCGCCTCCTGGACTCGGCGCGGCTGGAGAAGTCGCGACACTAGCTTGCCTGCCTGGTCGCGGCGGCCGCTCTGCTCACCCGTCTGGCCGACGACACCTCCACCTCTGTCATCGACTGCAGCCGGCCGCCGGTCTTGAAGAAACGGCGACGGAGGGAGCCGTTGACCTCGATGACGTCTCCGACCTGCCAGGTCATCGCCGCTCGGCGAACCCGGGCGACCCAGGTGTGGCACTCGAGCGCATCGATCTGCACCCGGCTCCCCCGGCGTTTGTCGCGTGGCCTGTTCACGACCACCCGGAACGCGGTCAGCTGATCTCCGCTCGGCAGGTCCTTCTCCTCCGCGGCCAGCGACAGCCGACCGATCAACCGCACCTCGTTGACCGTCGCCAGCCCGCCGGCCGGCCCTGTCCGCTCGCCATCGTCGGGTGATGGCTCCTTCTCTACCCTTGCGACCGTCATCTCGATCACCTCCGACCACCATCCTGATCAGGGGCACCGACAGTTCCGCCCGGGTCTGTGCGGCCTGTGGAGAACCCCGGTCCGAACCGGGCCTGTGGACGGTCATCGGCCCGTCCGGCCGGCTCTCAGCGGGCTTTCGCCGGCCGGTAGGGCGAGACCGTCCGGTCACCGGAGACCCAGAACCGCCAGGGTCGGTCCGGGGCGAGACGCAGCCCGACCCGTGGCCCGGCGGCCACCTCGATCTCCGCCCACGTCTCGGCCGGCGCGAGATCCAGCTCGAAGTCGCTGGTCCCGTTCATGGTGAGGTCGATCCCGAGCGCCGAGCACAGTCGCGCCGGTCCCCGGGCGAGATCGACGTCGCGTACCGGTCCACGGCGCTCCCGGGCGATCTCGATCCCCTCGATCACCTCGCCGGCACGCAGCAGGATGCCCCCCGGCTCGCCCTCCGGGTGGCAGACGAGGTTCGCGCAATGGTGCATGCCGTAGGTGAAGTAGACGTAGAGGCGCCCCGGCGGACCGAACATCACCCGGTTGCGGTTCGTCTCGCCCCGGAAGGCGTGCGAGCCGGGGTCGTCAGCCGCGTACGCCTCCACCTCGGTGAGCCGCACCTTCACTCCGTCGAAGGACACCGTCGCCCCGAGGAGCCGCGGAGCGGTCACCTCGGGGCGCTGGTCCAACAGGCTCGTGAGCACTACGACGGACGGAACCCGGCCGCCTTGGCCCGGAGCTCGGCGAGCTGCTCGACGACCCGGTCGGGCGCCGTGCCACCACGGCCGTCGCGGGACGCGACCGAGCCCTCGATGGTCAGCACCAGACGTACGTCAGGGGTGAGCGCCGGCGAGATCGTGGCGAACTCCTCGTCGGTGAGCGCGTCCAGCTCCACGCCGCGCTTCTCCGCCGCCTGGACGCAGGCGCCGGCGAGCTCGTGCGCGATCCGGAAGGGGGTGCCCTGCCGGACCAGCCACTCCGCGATGTCGGTGGCCAGCGAGAATCCCTGAGGGGCGAGCTCGGCCATCCGGTCGGTGTTGTAGACCAGCGTTGCGACCTGGCCGGTGAAGGCCGGGAGCAGCACCTCGAGGGTGTCCAGGGAGTCGAAGACCGGCTCCTTGTCCTCCTGCAGGTCGCGGTTGTAGGCCAGCGGCAGCGCCTTCAGCGTCGTCAGCAACCCGGTCAGGTTGCCGACCAGACGCCCGGCCTTGCCCCGGGCGAGCTCGGAGATGTCGGGGTTCTTCTTCTGCGGCATGATGCTCGATCCCGTCGACCAGGAGTCGTGCAGCGTGACGAAGTCGAACTCCTTGGTCGCCCACAGGATGATCTCCTCGGCGATCCGGCTGATGTCGACGCCGATCTGGGCGCACACGTAGGCGAACTCGGCGACGAAGTCACGCGAGGCCGTCCCGTCGATCGAGTTGGCGCTGGACCCGGTGAAGCCGAGCTCGGCGGCGACCAGCTCGGGGTCGAGACCGAGCGACTGCCCCGCGAGGGCCCCCGACCCGTAGGGCGAGTCGCACACGACCCGCGCCCGCCAGTCGGCGAGCCGATCGACGTCGCGCAACAGGGACCAGGCGTGCGCCATCAGGTGGTGGGAGAGCAACACCGGCTGGGCGTGCTGGAGGTGCGTACGTCCCGGCATGATCGCGCCCATGTTCTCGTCGGCCTGCGCGGCGAGCGCGTCGATGAGATCGAGCACGAGCCCACGCAGCACCCGCTCGTGGTCGAGCAGATAGCTCCGGAAGAGGGTCGCGATCTGGTCGTTGCGCGAGCGCCCGGCCCGCAGCTTGCCGCCGACGTCGGGACCGATCTCCTCGATGAGCAGTCGCTCCAGGGCACCGTGTACGTCCTCGTCGGAGGCAGCCGGAAGCAGCCGGCCGGCCGTGAACCGGTCGGCGAGGACGTCCAGACCCCGGTGGATCTCGTTCTCCTCGTCACCGGTGAGCAGCCCGGCCGCCCCCAGCGCCTTGGCGTGGGCGTGGGACCCGGCGATGTCGTAGAGCGCCAGCCGCCAGTCGAACTGCGTCGAGCGCGAGAGCGCCTCGAGCTCCGGTGAAGGACCACCGGCGAACCGGCCGCCCCAGAGCTTGCCCTCGTTGGTGGTGTTGGCAGGTGTGTTCGACATCAGTCGTTCCCAGCCTCCAGCGCGGCCTCGTCCAGGACGGTGTCGTCCAGGACGGACGCCTCGACCGGAAGAGCGGCCGGGAGCGGCTTGCCGTCGGTGGCGGCGATGCGGTCGAAGCCGCCGGCGGGCAGCTCGCCGAAGAGGGTGCCGTGCTCGACGAGCACCGTTCCCTGGTCCAGGGGGTGCCCGGCGTAGATCTCGAGCTTGGAGCGGGAGTCGGCGATGTCGAGGTTGCGCATGGTGAGCTGGCCGATGCGGTCGACGGGGCCGAAGGCGGCGTTCTCGACGCGCTCCATGGACAGCTTCTCCGGGTGGTAGGAGAAGTGCGAGCCCTCGGTGTTGAGGACGGTGTAGTCCTCGCCGCGGCGCAGCCGAAGCGTGACGGTCCCCGACACCAGCGAGGCGATCCAGCGCTGGATCGACTCACGCAGCATCAGCGCCTGCGGGTCGAGCCAGCGGCCCTCGTAGAGCAGCCGGCCGAGCTTGCGGCCCTCGTTGTAGTAGTTGGACATGGTGTCCTCGTTGTGCACCGCGTTGAGCAGCCGCTCGTAGGCCGCCCACAGCAGCGCCATGCCCGGCGCCTCGTAGATGCCGCGGGACTTGGCCTCGATGATCCGGTTCTCGATCTGGTCGGACATGCCCAGACCGTGGCGGCCGCCGATCGCGTTGGCCTCGTAGACGAGCTCCACGGCGGACGCGAAGGACTTGCCGTTGATCGCCACCGGGCGGCCCTCGACGAAGGTGACCGAGACGTCCTCGGTCTCGATGGCGACCGACGGATCCCAGAACTTCACGCCCATGATCGGCTCGACGATCTCCAGCGAGACGTCGAGGTGCTCCAGCGTCTTGGCCTCGTGGGTGGCGCCCCAGATGTTGGCGTCGGTGGAGTAGGCCTTCTCGGTGGAGTCGCGGTAGGGAAGGTCGTGCGCGACCAGCCACTCCGACATCTCGTGGCGGCCACCGAGCTCGTGGACGAAGTCGGCGTCGAGCCACGGCTTGTAGATGCGCAGCTCGGGGTTGGCCATCAGGCCGTAGCGGTAGAACCGCTCGATGTCGTTGCCCTTGAAGGTCGACCCGTCACCCCAGATGTTGACGTCGTCGGCCTGCATGGCGCGCACCAGCATGGTGCCGGTGACGGCACGCCCCAAGGGCGTCGTGTTGAAGTAGGCACGGCCACCGGAGCGGATGTGGAAGGCACCGCAGGCGAGCGCGGCCAGACCCTCCTCGACGAGCTGCGGCTTGATGTCGATGGCGCGGGCGATCTCCGCGCCGTACGCCATCGCGCGGTCCGGAACACCGGAGATGTCGGGCTCGTCGTACTGCCCGATGTCGGCGGTGTAGGTGCACGGCACCGCGCCCTTGTCGCGCATCCAGGCGACCGCCACGGAGGTGTCGAGGCCTCCGGAGAAGGCGATGCCGACGCGCTCACCCTTGGGAAGGGAGGTCAGGACCTTGCTCACGAGATGTTGCTCCTTGCTCTGAAACTATTGGATGTCTGTGGTCTTGCCGGCGAGGCTGAGGAAGCGGTTGACGAGTGCAGCGCCGCCCTTGGGCTCGCGGCCGATGACGAGCACGGTGTCGTCGCCGGCGATGGTGCCGAGGATGTCGGGATACTCGGCTCTGTCGATCGCGGAGGCGAAGTACTGGGCACCCCCCGCAGGAGTACGCAGCACCACGAGGTTCCCGCTCCCGTCTGCGCTCACCAACAGCTCTCGGGCGAGTCGGCCGAGCTTGCTCCGGCCGCTGGCCGACTCCCCCGGGGCCACTGCGGTGCGGTCCCCGCCCTCCCCCGGAACCGCGTAGACGAGCGCACCGGAAGGTGCCCGCACCTTCACCGCGTCGAGCTCGTCCAGGTCACGCGAGAGCGTCGCCTGGGTGACGTTGACCCCGTGGGCGAACAGCACCTCGGAGAGCTCGGTCTGGGACCGGATCTCCTTGCCCCAGATGATGTCCACGATCAGGGACTGGCGGGCACCCTTGGTCGCGGGCCGCTGGGTCTCGTTAGTAGTCATCGTCGCTCCCACAGGAAAGCCAGGATCGCCTTCTGGGCGTGGCGCCGGTTCTCCGCCTCGTCCCACACCAGGCTCCGCGGACCGTCGAGCACCTCGGCCTCGATCTCCTTGCCGCGGTAGGCCGGCAGGCAGTGCAGCACGACGGCGTCGGCATCGGCGTGGCCGAGCAGCTCGGTGGTGAGCGCGTAGGGCGAGAACACCGCGGCCCGGGCGGCCGCCTCGCTCTCCTTGCCCATCGAGACCCAGGTGTCGGTGATGAGTACGTCGGCGCCGGCTGCCGCCGCGACCGGGTCCGCCGTCACCGTGACCGAGCCGCCGGTCTCCTCGGCGATCTCCTTGGCCCTGACCAGCACCTCCGCGTCGGGCGCATAGCCCTCCGGCGCACCGAACCGGACGTGCATCCCGGCGATCGCCCCGGCCAGCGCCCAGGAGTTGCCCATGTTGCAGGCCGCGTCGCCGAGGAAGGCCGCGGTCAGTCCTGCCAGCGTCCCCTTGTGCTCCTGCAGCGTCTGCAGGTCGGCGAGCAGCTGGCAGGGGTGGAACTCGTCGGTGAGGGCGTTGACGACCGGAACCCCGGAGTGGGCGGCCATCTCCTCGAGGTCGCTCTGCGCGAACGTACGCCACACGATCTCGCCCGCCTGCCGGCCGAGCACCCGGGCGACGTCGGCGACCGACTCCCGCTCGCCGATCCCGGCCAGACGGCCGTCGACGAGCATCGAGTGCCCGCCGAGCTCGGCGATCCCGGAGGAGAACGACGCCTGCGTACGCAGCGTCGGCTTGTCGTAGATCGTGGCCACGGTCACCGGGCCGGCGAGCGGCTTGGCGGCGTAGGGGTCCTGCTTCATCGCCGCCGCGAGTGCCAGCACCTCGGCCTGCTCGGCCGGAGTGAGGTCGTCGTCGCGGAGGAAGTGTCTGGTCACTTCGTGCCCTCCGCGTTGTTCAGGATGTCAGGCCAGGCGGCCAGCAGGCTCTCGGCGTCGTCCTCGGTGAGCACCAGCGGCGGGACGATCCGGATCCGCTCGGGCGTGGCGTTGTTGAGGATGAATCCGGCCTCGAGCGCGGCCGCGGCGACGGCGCCCGAGTCGAGACCGGCGAGCACCACGCCGATGAAGAGGCCCTCACCGTCGACCCGCGCGACCCGCGGGTCGGCGGCGAGGCCGTCGCGCAGCTTCTGGCCGAGCACGGTGACGTGCTCGAGGAGCCCCTCGGACTCGATGGTCTCGATCACCGCGAGGCCAGCCGCGCAGGCGACCGGGTTGCCACCGAACGTGGTGCCGTGGTTGCCGGGCTCGAAGAGCGTCGCGGCCCGGCCCAGGCCGATGCAGGCACCGATCGGGAAGCCGCCACCGAGGCCCTTGGCGAGGGTGACGATGTCGGCGCAGACGCCGGAGGTCTCGTGGGCGAACCAGCGACCGGTGCGGCCCAGCCCGGACTGGACCTCGTCGAGCCAGAGCAGTGCGCCGTGCTCGTCGGCCACGGCCCGCGCGGACGCCAGGTAGTCGGCGGGCGGGACGATGACGCCGGCCTCGCCCTGGATCGGCTCGAGGATGATCGCCGCGGTCTCGTCGGTGACGGCCGCCGCCAGCGCGGAGGCGTCGCCGTAGGGGACGAAGGTGACCTCGCCGGGCAGCGGCTCGAACGGGGCCCGGTAGGCCTCCTTGGCGGTCAGCGCCAGGGCGCCCATCGAGCGGCCGTGGAAGGCACCGTGAGCGGCCACGATGTGCGTCCGCCCGGTGCGCCGGGTCAGCTTGAAGCCGGCCTCGTTGGCCTCGGTGCCGGAGTTGGTGAAGAACACCTTCCCGGTCTCGCCGCCGGGGACCCTGGCGAGCAGCGCCTCGGCCAGCTCGACCTGGGGCTGGGAGGTGAAGAAGTTGGAGACGTGGCCGAGCGAGGACATCTGGGAGGTCACCGCGGAGACCAGCGCCGGGTGGGCGTGACCGAGCGCGTTGACCGCGATGCCGGCCAGCAGGTCGACGTACTCCTTGCCGTTCTCGTCCCACACATGGGCGCCCTCGCCTCGGGTGAGGACCAGCTTGGGGGCGCCGAAGGTGTTCATCAGGGAGGCGGCGTAGCGCTTCTCCCAAGAAGTGGGCACAGCGGTGCTCATCGGTCCAGCTCCCTTGCCTTGCGGGTCTTGGTGGTGACGCCGGGGAGCACCTGGGTGCCGACTCCCTCGGCGGTGAACAGCTCCAGCAGCACAGCGTGCTCGGCGCGGCCGTCGACGACGGTGGCGCGCTTGACGCCGCCCTTGACCGCCTCGAGGCAGGCGCTCATCTTCGGGATCATCCCGCTGGCGAGGTCGGGGAGGATACCCTCGAGAGCCTCGGGGCTGATCTCGCCGATGACCTCCTCGGGGTCGGGCCAGTCGAGGTAGAGGCCCTCGACGTCGGTCAGGACCAGCAGCTTCTCGGCGGCCAGCGCGATCGCCAGGGCCGAGGCGGCTCGGTCGGCGTTGACGTTGTAGATCGTGCCGTCGACGTCGGGGGCGACGCTGGAGACGACCGGGATCCGGCCGGCTTCGATCAGGTCGAGGACCGAGGAGGGACGTACGTCGACGACCTCGCCGACCTGGCCGAGGTCGACCTCCTCACCGTCGATGACGGTGCTGGCCGGCTCGGCGGTGAAGAGTCCGGCGTCCTCGCCGGAGAGCCCGACCGCGAGAGGACCGTGCTCGTTGATCAGCCCGACCAGCTCACGCTGGACCTGGCCGACCAGGACCATCCGCACGACGTCCATGGCCTCGGGGGTGGTCACCCTCAGCCCGCCGCGGAACTCCGACTCGATGCCGAGCCGGTCGAGCATGCTCGAGATCTGGGGGCCGCCGCCGTGCACGACCACCGGCTTGAAGCCGGCGAACCGCATGAAGGCGATGTCCTCGGCGAAGGCACGCTTGAGCTTGTCGTCGGTCATGGCGTTGCCGCCGTACTTCACCACGACGATCTTGCCGTGATACTCCTTCAGCCACGGCAGGGCGCCGGCGAGCGTACGCGCCTTTGCGGGGTCGGGGCGACCGGGCTCGTGGGCGATGGTCTCCAGGTCGATCACGGCGCGACTCCCACCGTCGTCAGGCCCGCGGTCTCCTCGAGGCCGAGCGCGAGGTTCATGCACTGGATGGCTCCCCCGGCGGTGCCCTTGGCGAGGTTGTCCACGGCACCGACGACGACCAGCCGCCCGGCGGCCTCGTCGACGGTGACCTGCAGGTGGACGGCGTTCGATCCGAGCACCGACTGCGTCTGGGGCCACTGACCCTCGGGGAGCAGGTGGACGAAGGGCTCTTCCGCGTACGCCTTCTCGTAGACGGCCCGCGCATCGGCCGCCGTCACGCCGTCGCCGATCTTGGCCGAGCAGGTGGCCAGGATGCCGCGCGGCATCGGCACCAGCACCGGGGTGAACGAGACCGACACATTGCCGTCGACCAGCGCAGAGAGGTTCTGGACGATCTCGGGGGTGTGCCGGTGGGCGCCGCCGACTCCGTAGGCGCTGACGTTGCCCATGACCTCGGCACCGATCAGGTGGGGCTTGGACGACTTCCCCGCGCCGCTGGTGCCGGTGGCGGCGACCACGACGACCTCGGGCTCGACGATGCCGGCCTCGACCGCCGGGGCGAGGGCCAGGGTGGAGACGGTCGGGAAGCAGCCCGGCACCGCGATCCGGTTGGCCGAGGCGAGCGCGGCCCGCTGTCCGGGGAGCTCAGGGAGCCCGTAGGGCCAGGTGCCGGCGTGGTCGGTGCCGTAGAACTTCGTCCACGTCTCGGCGTCGGCGAGCCGGTAGTCGGCGCCGCAGTCGATCACGACCACGTCGTCGGGAAGGCCGGCCGCGATCGGCCCGGACTCTCCGTGCGGCAGCGCCAGGAAGACGACGTCGTGACCGGCCAGGGTCTCAGCGGTGGTGGGCTCCAGGACGCGGTCGGCGAGCGGGATCAGGTGGGGCTGGAGGCTCCCCAGGGTCTTGCCCGCGCTGGAGGCGGCGGTCAGGGCGCCGATCTCCACCTCGGGGTGGGCCAGCAGCAGCCTGAGCAGCTCACCTCCGGCATATCCACTGGCACCGGCGACGGCGACGCGCTTCTTCGTCATGTGCATGAACATACATCCCACTGCATCTATGTCGCAAAACCCGTTCGGAGATTGAGACGCGGCCGCTTAGTGTTCGCCCCATGACATCCCGCCTCACCCCCACCGCCTACCTCGACCACATCCGGTCGGAGTCGGCCCGCTTCCGCGCCGTGCTCGCAGACACCGACCCGACCGCCCCGGTCCCGACCGCTCCGGACTGGACCGCCGCCGACCTGCTGTGGCACGTCGCCGCCGAGGTGCAGCACTTCTGGACGTACGTCCTGGAGACTCGACCGGCCGCGCCGACCGAGGAGACCTACGACGAGCTGGAGCGCCCGAAGGACGCGACCTACCAGGACCTGCTCGCGCACTTCGACGAGCTCAACGCCAGGTTCCTCAAGACCCTCGAGGAGACCGGCCCCGAGGAGCCCACCTGGTCCTGGTCGAAGGACCAGACCGCCGGGTTCACCTACCGGCGACAGGCCCACGAGATCCTCATCCACCGCCTCGACGCCGAGCTCACCGCCGGCGCCCTGACTCCCCTGGACCCCGCGCTCGCCGCGGACGGGATCGACGAGCTCCTCGACGTCTTCTACGGCGGGAAGCCCGAGTGGGCGAGCTTCGCGGGCGGCGAGCACTACGTACGCGTCGACGCCATCGACACCGACACCCAGACCTGGGTCCAGCTCGGCCTCGTCTCCGGCACCCGACCCAACGGAGACCGCCTCGAGGACGAGCCCGACCTCAGCGTCGTCCCCCACGAGGAGATCCCGGCCGGCACCGAGCCCGACGTGGTCATCGAGGGCACCGCGGCCGACCTGAACGCCTGGCTCTGGCGCCGGCGCGACGACGAGGGCATCCAGGTCACCGGCGACAAGGACGTCTACGAGCGCTTCCGCGCGTTGACGAACCAGCCGATCACCGACGACTAACCTTCGCCGCATGATCAAGCACCTGGCGGTCTTCCTCGGCTCTCGCGACGGCAACGACCCGGCACTCCCCGCGAAGGCCTACGAGATCGGCAAGGGGCTCGCCGAGCGCGAGATCGAGCTGGTCTACGGAGCGGGCGGCGGAGGCCTGATGGGCCGGATCTCCCAGGGCGCGATCGACGGCAACGGCAAGGTCTTCGGCGTGATCCCACGGTTCATGGTCGACCGCGAGTGGGGTCGCATCGAAGGCGCGCCGGGGATGCAGACGGTCGTGGTCGACACGATGCACGAGCGCAAGGCGATCATGGCCGAGCGTGCCGACGCCTTCCTCGCGCTCCCCGGCGGGATCGGCACCCTCGAGGAGCTCTTCGAGGTCTGGACCTGGCAGACGCTCTCGCTGCACGGCAAACCGGTCGGCGTGCTCAACGTCAACGGCTTCTGGGACCCGCTGGTGGAGATGATGGAGCGCATCGCCACGGCGGGGTTCCTGCACGGCTCCCCCGCCGAGTCCCTGGTGGTCGGCGAGGACCTCGACGACGTCCTGGCCCGCCTCGACTCTGCTCGTCGAGCTGCCCTCTGAAACCGCGCGAGGAGCCGTGAAACCACGGTGAAGGCGCCCTGAAACCGGCGCCCCACACCCTGGGAGCATGACAACCACCACCGAACTGGCCGTATCGGCCTCAGGTCTGGTCAAGACCTTCGGAGACTTCACCGCGGTCGACGGGATCGACCTCGAGATCCGCCGCGGCGAGGTCTTCGGCGTGCTCGGCCCCAACGGTGCCGGCAAGACCACCACCTTGAAGATGCTCGCGACCCTGCTCCCGATCGACGCCGGCAAGGCCGAGATCTTCGGGGTCGACGTCAAGGCGCACCCCCACCAGGTGCGTCAGCTCGTCGGCGTCACGGGGCAGTACGCCTCCGTCGACGAGAACCTCACCGCCACCGAGAACCTGGTCCTCTTCGGCCGCCTGCTGGGCATGTCCGGCAAGGCCTCCCGGGCCGCCGCCGAGGAGCTGCTGGAGTCCTTCGGGCTCCAGGAGGCCGCCAAGCGGCAGATCTCGAAGTTCTCCGGCGGCATGCGCCGCCGCCTCGACCTAGCCGCCTCGCTCCTGTCCCGCCCGCCGCTGATCTTCCTCGACGAGCCGACCACCGGCCTGGACCCGCGCACCCGGGGCCAGATGTGGGACACCATCCGGACCCTGGTGGCCGGCGGCTCGACCGTCCTGCTGACCACGCAGTACCTCGACGAGGCCGACCAGCTCGCCGACCGGATCGCGGTCATCGACCGCGGCGTCAAGGTCGCCGAAGGCACCTCGGAGCAGCTCAAGACCTCGGTCGGCAACTCCACGCTGCACCTGCGCCTGAGCGACAAGACCCAGGTCGCCACCGCCGCTGCCGTGGTGGAGAAGGTCACCGGCGACCGTCCGGTGTTCACTCCCGAGGCCGGCGGCGTCAACGTACCGCTGGCCGATGCCGACCGGGCCGCCGACGTGCTCATCGGTCTTCGCCACGCGGGCATCTCGATCACCACCGCGAACGTCCAGCAGCCGACGCTGGACGAGGTCTTCCTGGCCCTGACCGGTCACGGCACCGAGAACCCCGACGGCGCCGTCGAACCCGACAACTCCGACATCCACACCGAGGAGGTGGCCTGAGATGGCTGCACTGATCTCCACGTACGCCGTCACCGACCGCCCGCTCAAGGCCCGTCCAGGCGTGGGCGAGACGATCGGCCAGACGCTGACCATGGCCCGCCGGGCGTACATCAAGATGATGCGCAACCCCGAGCAGTTCTTCGACGTGACGATCCAGCCGCTGCTGTTCACCGCGATGTTCGCCTACATCTTCGGTGGCGCGATCTCCGGTGACGTGAAGTCGTACCTGCCGACCATCATCACCGGCATCCTGGCCCAGACCGCGCTGACCGCCTCGATGGCGCGCGGCACCCAGCTGCGCGAGGACATGGACAAGGGCGTCTTCGACCGGTTCAAGGCGCTCCCGATCGCCCGGATCGCGCCGCTGGCCGGTCCGGCGGTCGCCGACCTGCTCCGCTACGGGATCGCGGCGACGCTGACCATCGTGGTCGGCCTGCTGATGGGCTACCGGCCCGGTGGCGGCGTCGGCGGCGTGCTCGCCGGCTGGGCGCTGACCATCTTCGCCGGCTGGTCGCTGAGCTGGATCTTCACCTGGCTCGGCACGGTCCTGAAGACCGCGGGCGGCGTGCAGGGCCTGGGCATGATGATCATGTTCCCGCTGACCTTCCTCTCCCCCGCCTTCGTGCCGAAGGAGACCATGCCGGACTGGCTGCAGCACTTCGTCGACGTCAACCCGGTCACGTTGGTCATCAACGCCACCCGTGACCTGATGAACGCCGGTGACGTCACCATGAGCGTCGTGTGGGCGCTCGTCGGCTGCGCCGCGGTCGTCGCGATCTTCGCGCCGCTCTCGGTGTGGAGCTACAGCAAGAAGCTCTGAGTCAGCCTCTGAGTCAGCGCAGGCGCGCGATGACGCCGCGGGCCTCGTCCAGCAGGGCGAGCCCGCGGCGTTCGCCGTAGTCCTCCGAGACCCGATCGAGTACGCCCGGCGCGAGCCGGTTCGCGTCGGCGACCGCGAGCTCCCAGCGCATGTCCAGGAACGAGCGGGAGTAGCCGAACCGGTCGGCCAGCACCACCAGGCGCACCGACTCCTCGCGGGGCAGCGTGTCCCGCAGAAGCCCGCACAGCCCGAGCGCGAACAGCACCATCCCGGTGACGGGGTAGTCCTGGGCCCTGCGGTCCTCGGAGAGCAGGCGCGGCGCCTTGAGCATCAGGGCCTCGAAGAGGTCGGAGCCCTCCGCGTCGTCCCCGTGCCGGGCGGAGGCGACCACGGTGACCGCCTCGGCCGCGACCCGCCAGGGCACCAGGTCGGCGTCGTCGGTGAACCCCGGGAAGGGCACCTCGCCCATCGTCGCCACCACCTCGCGGAACAGGGCCAGCCCCTCGCCGACCCGCCCCTGGGTGAGGAGGAGCTGAGCCCGGGCACCGTGGACGGCGCCCCGGGAGCCGAAACCGCCGTGAGGCTGCTCGTCGGTGAGCTGGGCGAGGATCTCGGCGGCCTCCCCGAGACGCCCCTGCTCCACGGCGTACGTCACCAAGATGGCGTGGGTCTGGACGAGGTCGTCGTCGGCACCGAGACGGCGCAGGACCGGGATGGCCTCACGGGCGTGCTCCGCGGCCTCGCCGAGACGGCCGAGCTGGGCATAGAGGCCGCTGAGCTGGGCGTGCAGCATCGCCTGTGGCCACAGGCCGCCGTCGGTGCCGGTCAGGCGCAGCGCCTCCCTCCCCGCGGCTACGGCACCCTCGGGGTCGCCGAGGTTCTCCCGTTCGTGGCTGAGGAAGGTGTAGGCACGAGCGCGTACGTCCTGGTCGGGGTCGGTGACCAGGACGGCCAGCTCGTCCTGCAGCGGCCGCCCGGCTCCGGTGACGCTGCCCGCCATCGCCTGCATGACCTTCAGCATCACCCTGAGCTGCGGGTCCGCGGCCTCGGTGCCGATCCGGTCCAGGATCGTCATCAGCCGCTCGAGGCCGGAGCCTCCTGTCACGGCGGCACCGAAGAGCAGCAGGGTCAGGACGAGCCGGGTCTTCTCCAGCAGCTCGGGAGGCGGCTCCCACTCGGCGAGCAGATCGGCGACCGGGCTCGCCAGCATGATCACCCGCTGGTGCTCGCCCGCGATGGTCCAGAAGACACCCATCGCGCAGAAGAGACGGATCACCGATTCGGGCTCGTCGTCGGCCAGGACCTGGCGCAGGATGTCGGCGAGGTTGCTCTCCTCGGCGCGCAGCTCGTCCATCGCGTCGAACTGGTCCGGGGAGTAGATCCGGCCCGCGCTCGCGTCCGCGTAGTCCCGCGCCCAGGCACGCTGCGCCGCCCGGGCCGCGGCGTCCTCGCCGGCGTCGATCAGCTGCATCCGGCCGAACTCTCGGACGGTCTCGAGCATCCGGTAGCGGAAGCCCAGCGGTGCCTCGGCGACCGTCAGCAGCGACTGGTCGACGAGCTCCTCGATCGCTGCGAACGTCTCCGCGCCGAGCATCGCCTCGGCCGCCGCGAGGGTGAACCCGTCATGGAAGACCGAGAGCCAGCGCATCGCCCGCCGCTCGCGCTCGGAGAGGAGGTTCCAGGACCAGTCGATGACCGCAATCAAGGTCTGATGGCGGTCGGGAGCGCTGCGGTCACCGCCGCGGAGCAGGTCGAACCGGTTCTCCAGCCGCGGCGGGGGGGGGTGGGCCGACACCCCCCCCCCCCACAACCCCGCCCCCGACCAAGCCCGCCGGCCCGCCGCCCGGCCCGAGTC
>NZ_JBHWLY010000078.1:0-28719 GCF_042730435.1 Nocardioides sp. NPDC059952
AACACCCTCGGGTAAACTCCGCCGCTCGGGCTCTTTACGCCCCCCCCTCCGGGGCTTTTTTTTGGCATTGGTTGCCCCGACTCGGCGATTTCAGGGGTGGGTCATCGACTCGACGTCCAGGGCCTCGTCCAGCTGGGCCTCGGTGAGGGTGCCGTCAGCGACGTAGCCGAGCTTGATCACGGTGTCCTTGATCGTGGCGCCCTCGGCGAGCGCCTGCTTGGCGACCTTGGCGGCGGCCTCGTAGCCGATGTACTTGTTGAGCGGCGTGACGATCGAGGGAGAGGACTCGGCGTAGGCGCGGAGACGCTCGGGGACCGGGACGATCCCGTCGACGGTGCGCTCGGCCAGGACGGTCATCGAGGTGGAGAGCAGGCGGATCGACTCCAGGATGTTGCGGGCCATCACCGGCATCGCGACGTTGAGCTCGAAGGCGCCCGAGGCGCCGGCGGCGGTCACCGCGGCGTCGTTGCCGATCACCTGGAAGGCCACCATCAAGGTCGCCTCCGGCACGACCGGGTTGACCTTGCCGGGCATGATCGAGGAGCCCGGCTGGAGGTCGGGCAGGTGGATCTCGGCCAAGCCGGTGGTGGGGCCCGACGACATCCAGCGCAGGTCGTTGTTGATCTTGATCAGGCCGACCGCGATCGTCTTCAGGACGCCGGAGAGCTCGACCAGCGAGTCGCGGGTGCCCTGGGCCTCGAAGTGGTTGCGGGCCTCGGTGAACGGCTGGCCGGTGCGGTTCGAGAGCTCGGCGATCACGGCCTGCGGGAATCCGGCGGGCGTGTTGATGCCGGTCCCGACCGCGGTGCCGCCGAGCGCCAGCTCGCGCACGCGGGGGAGCACCGACTCGAGTCGCTCGGCCGCGTAGCGGACGGTGGCTGCGTACCCTCCGAACTCCTGGCCCAGGGTGACCGGCGTCGCGTCCATCAGGTGCGTACGCCCGGACTTCACCAGACCGGAGAACTCCTCGGCCTTCGCCTCCAGCGAGCCGGCCAGCACGTCGATCGCGGGCAGCAGCTGCTCGGAGACGGCGACGGCGGCGGCGACGTGGATCGCGGTCGGGAAGGTGTCGTTGGAGGACTGGGACGCGTTGACGTGGTCGTTGGGATGTAGGTCGCCCCCGGCCCTGGCGACGAGCGAGGCGATCACCTCGTTGGCGTTCATGTTCGAGGACGTGCCGGACCCGGTCTGGAAGACGTCGATCGGGAACGCGTCGTCGTGCCGGCCCTCGGAGACCTCGCCTGCGGCGGCGACGATCGCCTGGGCCTTGTCGCCGGGCAGGACGCCGAGGTCGAAGTTGGCCTTGGCCGCGGCCGCCTTCACATGTCCGATCGCATGGATCAGGGCCGGCTCGATGGGAGTGCCCGAGATGGGGAAGTTCTCCACGGCCCGCTGGGTCTGGGCGCGCCACAGCGCATCCTTCGGGACCCGGACCTCACCCATGGAGTCGTGCTCGATGCGAAAGCTCATGTCGTCCATGTCTGGTTCAACCTTTGACTAGTTGGTGCCATTCCCTTGCGAGACCGTGCCCACGTAGAGCCAGTAGGTCTCCGAGTGGCCTTGCAGGTCGACGGGGTAGGAGAGCGCCTCGGCGTCGTCGAAGACGTGCCTCATCACCTCCAGCAGCACCGGAGCCTTCGCCGCCGACCACACCACCACGGTGCCACCCGGGGCCGTCGCCCGCCGGGCGTCGCCCAGTGCCGGCGCCTCGTAGAGGGCTCCGTTGGCGTCGTGGACCAGGTAGCCGGGGCCGTTGTCCACGTCGAGCAGCACGACGTCGTAGGTGGCGGCCGGGCTCTCCCGCAGGACCACCGCCACGTCGGCGACCTCGATGCGAACGCGATCGTCGTCGAGGAGCTCGGGACCGTGTGGGATCCTCCCGGCGCGCATCCACTCGACCAGCCGCGGCTCGATCTCGACGACCGTGGCCGCCTCGATCCGCGGGTCGGTGAGCACGGCTTCGAGGGTGAACCCGAGCCCGAGGCCACCGATGAGCACGTGCTTGGGCTCCGGGTGCAGCTCGAGCGCGCGCGTGGCCAGTGCCTTCTCGGTCGAGGTCTCCCGGGTGTCCATCACGAAGATCCCGTTGGCCCGCAGCTCCAGGTGCCCGTCCGCCCGGTGCTTCAGCACAAGGCCCCCGTCTGCGATCACCGATTCGCTCACGCGACCACCTCCGTAGCGCAAGCGCCAGGGTACGGACGCGGTCGCGTGATTCTTTGGTTCACTCGCTGACGCTCGCTCACGGCTCCATTGTGTCCGATGTGGGTACCGGGCCGTTCATGAGCGATGACGACACGCAGTTCCCCGTCCAGCAGCAGGAGCCTCCCGGGCTCACCGGCGAGATGGACCCGCAGCCGGACCACGGCGAGTCCACCTACCAGGGCTACGGCCGCCTCGACGGCAAGGTCGCGCTCATCACCGGTGCCGACTCCGGCATCGGCCGCGCGGTCGCGATCGCGTACGCCCGCGAGGGGGCTGACGTGGCCTTCACCTACCTCCCGGAGGAGGAGCCGGACGCGCAGACGACCTCGAAGCTGGTCGAGGAGGCCGGACGTACGCCGCTGGCCATGCCGATCGACCTGCGCGAGCGCGAGGCGTGCGACCAGGTCGTCGAACGCACCGTGCAGGAGCTCGGCGGCCTCGACATCCTGGTCAACAACGCCGGCTACCAGTTCGCCCGCGACAAGGGCCTGACGGACATGGACGACGAGCGGATCGACCGGACGTTCAAGACCAACCTGTACGCGCTGCTCTGGCTGACCCGGGCAGCCGTCCCGCACCTGCAGAAGAGCAATGGCTGCGTCATCAACAACGCCTCGATCCAGGCGTACGAACCATCGACCAGCCTGCTCGACTACGCCGCGACCAAGGCGGCCATCAACAACTTCACGGTCAACCTGGCCGCCGAGCTCGGGCCCGACGGGGTGCGGGTGAACGCGGTGGCACCGGGCCCGATCTGGACGCCGCTGCAGCCGGCGACGCAAGCGCCGGAGAAGGTGCAGAAGTTCGGGACCGACACGCCGCTGGGGCGCGCAGGTCAGCCGGCCGAGGTCGCGCCTGCGTTCGTGTTCCTGGCATCTCCGGCCGAGGCGTCCTACGTCTCCGGCACCGTCCTCGGGGTGACTGGGGGACGGCCGGTGTTCTGATGCCCGCAAGCAGCTTCCACCGCGACGAGGTAGAGGGTGGCGGTCCGGAGGAGGGGCCGGAGGAGCGGATCACCCGCAACTGGAACGAGCTCCTCCAGGAGCTCCGGGTGCTGCAGACGGGTGTGCAGATCCTCACCGGTTTCCTGCTGACGGTCCCGTTCTCGCCCCGTTTCCCGGACCTGGCCGACTACCAGCAGGCGATCTACCTCGTCGTGCTCGTCGGTTCGGTGGTCACCACCTCCCTGATCATCGCCCCGGTCTCCTTCCACCGGATGTTGTTCCGTCACCGGCAGCGGCGGTGGCTGGTCACGGCCTCGCACCTCTGCGCGCGGGCCGGCCTGGTGGGTTTCGCGATCGTCTCGGCGCTGGTCGTGCTGCTCGTGTTCGACGTCGTCCTCACGTTCGGAGCCGGCGTCGTCGCCGCCGTGGCCGTCCTGGCCCTGTTCGTCTCGCTGTGGGCGGGGCTGCCGCTGCTGAACGGGCGGAACAACTCTGACTGACCCCGTGTGATCAGCACCACACCGGGAGTACGCTGGTCGGAAACCGAGTCTGGTGGGCTTATGTGGTCGTTCTTCTGGATCCTCGTCGCGGTGCTGCTCGGAGTGGCCGAGGCGTTCACGATGACGCTGGCGTTCGCTTTCGTCGCCGGTGGGGCGTTGCTTGCCGCGGGCAGTGCGGCCCTCGGCGCGCCGGTGCTGGTGCAGCTGCTCGTGTTCGTCGTCGCGGGCGGCGGCAGCGTGCTGCTGGTGCGGCCGGTCGCGCGTCGACACATGTCCTTGCCGCCGGCGGTGAAGGACGGCACCGACGCTCTGATCGGTCGTCAGGCGGTCGTCACCGCGGAGGTCAGCTTCGAGCACGGGCTGGTGCGCCTCGCAGGTGAGGAATGGTCGGCCAGGCCCTATGACGAGGACCTGATCATCCCGGTCGGATGCCGGGTGGACGTACTCGAGATCGAAGGCGCGACGGCGCTCGTGCACCCGCGCGACCCGCTGTCGCTGTCTCCCTAGAGGAGGGCGTACGAGATGGAACTTCTGCTGATCGTTCTGGTCATGGTCGCGCTGGTGGTGGGGGCGGTCGCCTCGACGGTGCGGATCGTGCCACAGGCCCGGCGCTACAACATCGAGCGTTTCGGGCGTTACCGGATCACCCTGCAGCCGGGGCTCAACTTCGTGATCCCGCTGGTGGACCGGGTCAACACCAAGCTGGACGTGCGTGAGACGGTCTACTCCTCCAACCCGCGCCCGGTGATCACCGAGGACAACCTGGTGGTCAACATCGACACGGTGCTCTACTACCAGATCACCGACCCGCGGTCGGCCGCCTACGAGGTCGCCAACTACCTCCAGGCGATCGACCAGCTCACCGTCACCACGCTGCGCAACCTGATCGGCTCGATGGACCTGGAGAGCACCCTGACCTCGCGCGAGACGATCAATGCGCGGCTGCGCGAGGTGCTCGACGACGCCACCGGGAAGTGGGGGATCCGGGTCAACCGGGTCGAGATCAAGGCGATCGACCCGCCGGCTTCGATCAAGGAGGCGATGGAGAAGCAGATGCGCGCCGAGCGTGACAAGCGCGCCGCCATCCTGCACGCAGAGGGCAAGCGGGCCTCGCTGATCCTCGAGGCCGAGGGCACCCGGCAGAGGTCCATCCTGGAGGCAGAGGGCAACCAGCAGGCGCGGATCCTCGAGGCCGAGGGTGAGGCCACGGCGCTGGAGCGGGTCTTCCAGGCGGTCCACGCCAACGACGCCGACGCCAAGGTCCTGGCCTACAAGTACCTCGAGATGCTGCCCTCGCTCGCCTCGCACGGCAACTCGTTCTGGGTCATCCCCGGCGAGCTCACCGAGGCGATGCGTACGGTCACCGGCGCCTTCGCCGACAACGCCTCCTCTCTGCAGTCGGCGAAGGTCTCGGAGAACGGCGACGCACGACGTACGCCGCCGGTCCCCTCGCCTCGCGACGCCATCGAGCAGGCCGAGCACGAGGCGGCCAAGGCGGTCGAGGCGGCCCACGAGGAGGCGGCCCGGGCGGATCGCATCATCGGCTGACGTACGTCGGTAGCCTGACCGGCATGTCGCCGGTTCTCGTGGTAGTGCTGCTCGTTGTCGTGGTCATCGTCGGGACGCTGATGAGCGTCAAGGTCGTCCCGGCGGCGACCTGCTTCGTGGTCGAGCGCCGCGGCCGGTTCCGGACGATGCTGAGGCCCGGCCTCAACGTCATCGTGCCGCTGCTGGACCGGGTCGTCGCGCGGTTCGACATGCGCGAGCAGGTGATGTCGATGCGGGAACCGCTCGTCTGCCGCGACAACTTTGTCTGCGAGGCGGCGCTGGAGGTCTACTTCGAGCTCGAGGACCCGTCGATCGCCTACCGCGTCGACATGCCACAGCAGCAGCTCGAACGTGCCGTGCGTGAGGACCTGCGAGAGTTCGCCGGAATCGTCGACCGGGACGAGTTCCTCACCTCCGCCCAGCGCCTGAGAGACGTCGCGTACGACGCCACCCGCCGATCCCGCGAGGAATGGGGCATCCGCGTCACGCGCGTCGCGGTCACCGACCTCCAGCATCGGTGACCAAAACCTGATGCGGCGAGCGGTCACGGGCTGACAGCATCGGGGCCATGTCACTGCCCACTCCGACGCTCGCCACGACGCGGCTGCGGCTGCGTCCGTTCGCCGACACCGACGAGGATGACCTCTTCGCGTTGCAGAGCGACGCCCACGTACTGCGCTACTGGGACTCGCCGCCGTGGACCGATCGGGCCCGTGCCGGGAAGTTCATCGCCAGGTCTCAGGAGATGGCGGAGGAGGGGGTCGGCGTCCGGCTGGCCATCGAACGAGACTCTGTGTTCCTCGGCTGGTGCACCTTCAACTCGTGGAACCCAGAGTTCCGCAGCGCCTCGCTCGGCTACTGCCTCGGCGAGGCCGCCTGGGGCCATGGCTATGCGACCGAGGCGGTTGGTGCCGTGCTGACCTGGGCCTTCGAGACTCTCGACCTCAACCGGGTCCAGGCGGAGGCCGACACTCGCAACGCTGCCTCGGCCCGCGTGCTGGAGAAGCTCGGGTTCAAGCTCGAGGGGACGCTTCGCGAGGACTGTGTGGTGAACGGCGACGTCTCCGACTCGTGGGTCTTCGGACTGCTCCGACGTGAGTGGCGGCCATAGGGGTTGCAGGAACCCCTGCGACACGCCGCATATCGGTGTGCCGCAGGGGCCATCAGGTGCGTTCGTGACCCCTAGCAGGATCAGCCGAAGAGGTCACCCAACCAGGATTCCTTGTGGTGGCTGCGGCGCTTGTCGTAGCGGCGGTCGTCGTCGTAGTCGCGCTTGTCGTAGTCCCGCTTCTCGTAGTCCCGCTTCTCATAGCGTCGCTCGTCGCGCTGCTCCTGGCGGGGCTGCTGGTAGCTGCCGGGCTGAGGGGCGCCGACGGACCGCTCGATGATCTTGTCGATCTCGCCGCGGTCCAGCCACACACCACGGCACTGCGGGCAGTAGTCGATCTCGATGCCTTGGCGCTCGCTCATCACCAGGGTGGCACCGTCGATGGGGCACTGCATGGGGTCTCCTCGTCCTCGGGGATCGGCGCCCATCAACCTAGCCGGTCGCTCCGCATCGCCGAGGCCAAGCGCCGGCGGACGTCCGTTCAGCGCTCCTTCGACCGCACCCTGATGCCGGTGAGCGGGACCGTGGTGGTGCCGGAGGGGTCGGTGAAGAAGTCGTTGCCCTCGCCGTCGACGACGATGAAGGCGGGGAAGTTCTCGACCTCGATCTTCCAGACCGCCTCCATGCCGAGCTCCGGGTACTCGAGCACCTCGACGGACTTGATGCAGTCCTGCGCGAGCCGTGCCGCGGGGCCGCCGATGGAGCCGAGGTAGAAGCCGCCGTAGGTCCCGCAGGCCTCGGCCACGACCTTGGAGCGGTTGCCCTTGGCGAGCATGACCATGGATCCGCCGGCAGCCTGGAACTGCTCGACGTAGGAGTCCATCCGGCCCGCGGTCGTGGGGCCGAAGGAGCCCGAGGCCATGCCCTCGGGCGTCTTGGCGGGACCGGCGTAGTAGACCGGGTGATCCTTGAGGTAGGAAGGCATCTCCTCGCCCGCGTCGAGCCGCTCCTTGATCTTGGCGTGCGCGATGTCGCGGGCCACGACCATCGGGCCGGACAGGGACAGGCGCGTCTTGACCGGGTGCTGTGACAGCGTCGCCAGGATCTCGGTCATCGGCTGGTTCAGGTCGATGTCCACGACCTCGCCGGCCGAGATCTCCTCGGCCATCCCGGCGTCGGGCATGTACTGCGCCGGGTCGGTCTCGAGCTGCTCGAGGAACACTCCGTCGCGGGTGATCTTGCCGAGCGCCTGACGGTCCGCGGAGCAGGAGACCGCGATCGCCACCGGACAGCTCGCGCCGTGGCGGGGCAGGCGGACGACGCGTACGTCATGGCAGAAGTACTTGCCACCGAACTGGGCCCCGATCCCGAAGGACTGGGTCAGCTCGAAGACCTTCTCCTCCAGCTCGGTGTCGCGGAAGCCGTGGGCGCTCATCGAGCCCTCGGTCGGGAGGTTGTCGAGGTAGTGGGCGCTCGCATACTTGGCGGTCTTCAGCGCGAACTCCGCGGACGTCCCGCCGATGACGACGGCGAGGTGGTACGGCGGACAGGCGGCCGTGCCGAGCGAGCGGATCTTCTCGTCGAGGAAGGTCAGGATCCGATCGGGGTTGAGGATCGCCTTGGTCTCCTGGAACAGGAACGACTTGTTGGCCGAGCCGCCGCCCTTGGCCATGAAGAGGAACTTGTACTCCGGGCCGTTCTCGCCCTCGGCGGTCGAGTAGATCTCGATCTGCGCGGGCAGGTTGGAGCCGGTGTTCTTCTCCTCGTACGTGGTCAGCGGGGCCAGCTGGGAGTAGCGGAGGTTGAGCTTGGTGTAGGCGTCGAAGACACCGCGGCTGACGGTCTCGGCGTCGTCGGCGCCGGTCAGCACACCCTCGGACTTCTTGCCCATCACGATCGCGGTGCCGGTGTCCTGGCACATCGGCAGGATCCCGCCGGCGGAGATGTTGACGTTCTTGAGCAGGTCCAGCGCGACGAAGCGGTCGTTGCCGGAGGCCTCGGGGTCGTCGATGATCTTGCGCAGCTGCTTGAGGTGCGCCGGGCGGAGGTACTGGTTGATGTCCTTCATCGCCTCGGCGGTCAGCCGGCGGATCGCCTCGGGGTCGACCTTGAGGAACTTGCGCCCGTCGACCTCGATCTCTTCCACCCCCTCGTCCGTGATCAGCCGGTAGGGAGTGTCGTCCTTGCCGGTCGGGAGGAGGTCGGAGTATCGGAACTCAACGTCAGCCACGGAAGGGAATCGTACGCCGCCATGGCCCCGGTCCCGGCGTCGGCTCCGGAGCCGAGACCGAGGGCCACGGCATCCTCAGGAGTGGTCGTGGACGACCACGCCGCGGATGTTGGCGCCGTTGAGCAGGTCGTCGTACCCCTCGTTGACCTGCTCGAGCGTGTAGGTGCGGGTGATCAGCTCGTCGAGCTTGATGTCGCCCTTCTGGTAGAGCCCGAGGATCCGCGGGATGTCGTACGTCGGGTTGCAGTCGCCGAACAGGCTGCCCTTGATCGTCTTGCGGAACAGGGTGGTCACCGCGCCGGAGAGCTGGATCGTCGGCTCGGTGAGCTTGTTGAGGCCCGTCAGGACCAGGATCCCGCCCTTGCCGATGACGTCGAAGCCGTCGGTGACGTTCTCGGTCGTGACCAGACCCTGGGTGAGGATGGCGGAGTCGGCGAGCTGGCCGCGGGTCAGGTTGGTGACCTCGGCCAGCGCGGAGGCGGCGTCGGCGAAGGCATGGGTGGCGCCGAGCTGGAGCGCGGCCTCACGCTTGTTCTCCAGCGGGTCGACGGCGACGACGTACTTCGCGCCGGCGAGCCTAGCGCCCTGGACGGCGTTGATGCCGATGCCGCCGATGCCGTAGACCACGACGGTGTCGCCGGCCTTGACCGCCGCGGTGTTCACCGCGGACCCGAAGCCGGTGGGCACGCCGCAGCCGACCAGCACGGCCGACTCGAGCGAGAGGTCGTCGTCGACCTTGACCACCGAGTTCTGGTGGATGACGCCGTACTGGCTGAAGGTGCCGAGCATGCACATCGCGCCGTACTGGCCGGCGGGGCCGGTGATCGGGAACCGCTCACCGGGCAGGTAGCCCTCGAGGATGGTCGCGCCCATGTCGCAGATCGACTGCTGGCCGTTGGAGCAGTAGCGGCAGGTGCCGCAGTTGGGGATGAAGGAGCAGACGACCCGGTCACCGGCCTTGACCCGGGTGACGCCGGGCCCGACCTCCTCGATGACGCCGGCGCCCTCGTGGCCGAGGACCATCGGCAGCCGGGCCTCGAGGTCGCCATGGGCGATGTGCACGTCGGAGTGGCACAGCCCCGCATGCGTGTAGCGGATCAGCACCTCGCCCGACTGGGGCTTGTCGAGGTCGAGCTCCTCGATCACGATCGGTTTGCCGGGTTCGTAGACGACGGCGGCCTTGGTCTTCATGCTGACTCCTTGGTGTTCCGGGATGGGGAGCGGGGGTCCCTGTCACGGTCGCAGCGCAGCGGGTCGGCGGGTGTTCAGAACCTGAACAGTTCTCTTTCGACCGGCACCCCACCGGGCTAATGTGACGAGTGCCACATTCGATGGGGGGATGTTGTGCCGCCTACGACGTCATCCGAGCCGGAGCGGATCGCCGCGTCCTGGCATCGCTCGCGCCTCGCCGGGGTCGACCCGGTGCGGGCCCATGGTTCGCTCGCGCCGGTCGACATCGACCCGCACGGTTCCCTGTACGAGGCGGCCGGTCCTGTCCTGAAGGAGCTGGCCGCGAACCTCGTCGGCACGACGTACGCCACGCTGCTGGTCGACCGGGACTGCCGGATCGTGCATCGCTGGTGCGGCCGGGCGAAGGTGGCGAGGGCGTTCGACGGCCTCGGGGTCGATCTGGGCGCCAGCCTGCTCGAGGAGCGGCTGGGCACCAACGCGCCGGGCACGGCGCTCGAGACCAGGCTCCCGGTGCAGGTGCACGGTGCGGAGCACTTCGCCGAGATGCTGCGCGAGTTCAGCTGCTTCGCGATGCCGATCCGGCATCCGGTGACGCACCGGATCGAGGGTGTCCTCGACATCACCTCGCAGGCCAGCGACGCCAACCCGCTGTTGCGCCCGGTGGTGCAGCGTGCGGTGACCGACATCCAGCGGCGCCTCCAGGACGGTAGCCGCACCACCGACAAGCAGCTGCTGCTGGCCTTTCACGAGGCCGTGGTGGCGTGCCGCGGCGCGCTGGTCGCGGTCGGCGAGAACCTGACCGTGTCCAACCAGACGGCTCAGGACACCCTGACCGGCGCGGACATCGCCGTGCTGCGGATCCTGCTCCAGGACGTACATCTTCCGGGGGCGACGGTCATGGACATGAGCCTGGAGTCGGGGGAGTCGGTGCATGTGCACGCCGAGGTGCTCGACACCCGCCGCCTGGCCGCGCTGGTACGCCTCGAGCCCCGCGAGCCACAACGCGGGCTCTCGGTCAGCGCGCTGTCCGAGGCCGCCCGGGAGCCGGGGACGATCCTGGTGGCCGGGCCACCGGGGTCCGGGCGTACGTCCCTGGCCAGGGAGCTCGCGCCGTCCTCGCCGATCACGCTGCTGACCGGCGCCACGACGGTCCTGGAGGGCGACGGCAACTGGGCCAAGCAGTTCCGGCGCCGGATGGCCGCCGGGGTGGGCACCGTCATCATCGACGGTCTCGAGCTGCTCTCCGACGCGCTGCTCGGCGTCGTCGCCGATGCGCTGGAGAGCAGCACCCGTGCCCACGTGGTGATGGTCTCGGCGCCGTTGGCCGAGCTGTCCGAGCACACCGCGGCGGTGGCCGCGCTGGCCTCCCGCGTCGAGGAGAAGCTGCCGCTGGCCGCGCGGCGCGACGAGATCCCCGGGCTGGCCCGCGAGCTGCTCGCCAGGATCAACCCGGACGCCTTCCTGACTCCCGGGGTCGAGCGGATCCTGGTCGAGCACCGCTGGCCGGGCAACGTACGCGAGCTGCGGGCCGTGCTCGCCCATGCCGCCGCCCGGCGCCGGTTCGGTGCGATCGTCCCTGCCGACCTGCCGCCGAAGCTCGGCTGCGTGCCGGGGCCGCGGGCCGCCGTGCGGCCGCTCGACCAGGCCGAGCGCGACGTCATCCTGCACGAGCTGATCAAGCACGACGGCAACAAGGCCGCGGTCGCCCGCGAGCTCGGGATCTCCCGCACCACGCTGTACGCCAAGATGCGGGCTCTGCGGATCTCGACCTACTAGAGGTATCCCGCTGTGCGGGCCCCGGGGCTGCGAGCCTTCGGCGGTGCGCGCTATGGTCGGAGACGTCCACACGGGAGTCCGCGGCAGCGGGCTGAGAGGGAGCTGGAGCCGCTCCGACCGTTACACCTGATCCGGATCATGCCGGCGAAGGAAGTGATTGGTTGTGCTTCTTCCACGTATTTTCTGCCTGGTCTCATCGAGCGATGACCTCGCCCTGTTGCCCGCCTTCGCCGAGGCCGGCGTCGCCGGTTTCCAGGTCCGCGACAAGTCCGCGACCACTCGGGAGCTGCTTGCGCTGACGACGACCGTGATCGAGCGGGTCGCTGCCTACGACGCCTGTGTCGTCGTCGACGACCGGCTCGACGTGGCGCTCGCGGCCGGTGCGCACGGCGTCCACCTCGGGGCCAGTGACCTTCCGCTGGCCGAGGCCCGGCGGATCGCCGACGCGGTCGCCCCGGGGCTGGTCATCGGCGCGACCTGCCGGGACCGGGCCGCGGTCCAGGCGGCTGCGGCCGCGGGGGCGGACTACGCCGGCTTCGGGCCGGTCTTCGCCACCTCGTCCAAGGAAGGGCTCCCCGACCCGCTGGGCGTCTCCGCCGTCACAGATGCCGCCGGTGTGCTCCCGCTGATCGCGATCGGCGGGATCTCGACGGCTTCAGCTGGCGCCGTGCGCGATGCCGGTGCCCACGGGGTCGCCGTCATCGGCGGGCTCTGGCGACAACCCGACCCACGCCAAGCCGCGAAGGAGCTCGTGGAAGCCGTCGGCTGATGCGGGTGCGAATCCTCGGCGCCGGGATCGTCGGCCTCTCCGTGGCCGACGAGCTGATCCGCCGGGGACACGACGTCACGGTGGTCGATCCGGCGCCGGGCTCCGGCGCGTCCTACGCCGCGGCCGGCATGCTCAGCCCGGCCGGTGAGGCCTGGTACGGCGAGGAGTCGCTGACCCGGCTGTGCCTGGCGTCGCTGGCGCTCTGGCCCGGCTTCGCCGCCCGGCTCGGGGTGCCGGTGCACACCCGCGGGACGCTGCTGGCCGGCGTCGACGCCGGGGACGTCCAGCAGGTCGAGCGGCAGCTCGCGGTGCTCGATCTCGCCGGGGTCTCCTACGAGAGGTTGGGGCGGCGGGATCTGCTCGCACGTGAGCCCGGCCTCGGCCGGGTCGCCGGTGGGGCCTTCCTCGCCGAGGACCATTCCGTCGACCCACGTGCGGTCGTCTCGGCATTGCTCGATCGCGTCGGGGACCGTGTTGGTCTCGACACGGATTCGTTCGTTCCTCACGAATCCGGCTCGACCAGCGGTTCTGTCGGTCGAGCCGCCGGAGCCGCTAGGCGGAGGCGTGTCGAGACCAACACGGTCGCCGACGTGACCGTCATCGCGACCGGGGCGCGCCTGCCCGACCCGTTCTCCTCCCTCATCCGGCCGGTACGCGGAGACGTGGTGCGCGTGCGGACGCAGGAGCCGGTGGAGCGGACGGTGCGGGCCTGGGCGCACGGCGAGCAGATCTACGTGGTGCCGCGGATCGACGGCGACGAGGTGGTCATCGGCGCCACCACCGAGGAGCGTGACGGTCCGCTGCTGCCGACCGTCGAGGGTGTGTGGCGGCTGCTCGACTCCGCCCGCCGGGTGGTGCCGGCGCTCGACCGTGCCGCCGTGGTGGAGGTGACCTCGCGGGACCGCCCGGGAACCGCCGACAACCTCCCGCTGGTCGGCCCGACCCACGAGCCGGGCGTCGTGCTCGCCGCGGGTGCCTACCGCAACGGGGTCCTGCTGGCGCCGCTCATCGCGCAGCTGGTGGCCGATCACGTCGAGACAGGGTCAGTGGAACCCGCGGTCGATCCGCGTCGGTTCCGGATGAAGGAGGACGGATGAGGATCACCGTGAACAGCGAGCCGGTGGAGGTCAGCGGCACCGTCGCGGACCTGCTCGAGGCGAGGACCGGCGACCGGCGGCCGAGCGGGATCGCGGTCGCCGTCGACGAGGAGATCGTGCCGCGCGACGACTGGGCGCTCTGGCGGCTCCAGGACGGTCAGGTCGTCGAGATCGTGACGGCGGTGCAGGGCGGATGAGTGTCCCCGAGAACGGGTTCAGGATCGCCGGCCGCGAACTGTCCTCGCGCCTCTTCCTCGGCACCGGCGGCCTGCCCAACCTGGCCCTGCTCCCGGACGTCATCGACGCGGCCGAGCCCGGTCTGGTGACGGTCTCGATGCGGCGTACGTCCTCGACGGCCGCCGGCGGACTGCTCGAGACGCTGCGCGCGGCGAAGGTGCCGATCCTGCCCAACACCGCGGGCTGCCTCTCGGCACGCGAGGCGGTGCTGACCGCCGAGCTCGCCCGCGAGGCGCTGGAGACGGACTGGGTCAAGCTCGAGGTGATCGGCGACGAGACCTCGCTGATGCCCGACGCCGTCGAGCTCGTCGAGGCCGCCGAGCAGCTGGTGCGCAAGGGCTTCACCGTCCTTCCGTACGCCACCGACGACCCCGTCCTCGCCCGCCGGCTCGAGGACGCCGGCTGCGCGGCGGTGATGCCGCTCGGCTCGCCGATCGGGTCGGGGCTGGGGCTGCTGAACCCCTATGCGATCGAGGCGGTCGTGGCCGCGGTGTCCGTGCCGGTCGTGCTCGACGCCGGCGTCGGGACCGCCTCGGATGCGGCCCTCGCGATGGAGCTCGGCTGCTCCGCGGTCCTCGCCGCCACCGCGGTGACCCGCGCCGACGACCCGGTCGGGATGGCTCGCGCTCTGCGATTGGCGGTCGAGGCAGGGGTGGCCGCCCGCGGGGCCGGCCGGATCCCGCGCCAGGCGGTCGCCCGGGCCTCCTCGCCGATGGCGGGCCGGATCGGATGAACACGCTGCCGCGACTGCTCGTCCTCACCGACCGCTCCCAGCTCCGCCTCGGCCGCGGCCTGCTCCCGACCCTGGCCGAGTGCGCGGAGGCCGGCCTGACCCACGTCGTGCTCCGCGAGCTCGACGAGCCCGCCGAGCAGCGCGCGAGGCTGGCCTCGGCCGCGACCGAGCTGGGCCTGGTGGTCATCGCCGCGCACGGCCCGCTGTCCGGGGCGGCTGGGGTGCAGCTCCCCGCTTCCGCGAGCTGTAACACGTCGTTCGTAGGACTACTCGGCCGCAGCTGCCACAGCGCCACCGAGGTCGCCACCGCCGCTGAGGAGGGGTTCGACTACGCGATGCTGAGTCCCTATGCGCTGACCGAGTCGAAGCCCGGCTACGGGCCGCCGCTGGGACCGGACGCGTTCGCCGACCTGCCGCTCCCGACGTACGCGCTCGGCGGGATCACCCCGGACAACGCCGCCGCGGCGGTCGCGGCGGGAGCCCACGGGGTCGCCGTAATGGGCGCGGTGATGCGGGCCGACGAGCCAGGACAGGTCGTGCGTGACCTGCTGGCCGCCCTCGCCAGCGCGGAGGTGACCGGATGAACCCGCCGGTCGCGCTCACCATCGCGGGCACCGACTCCGGGGGAGCGGCGGGCACGGCGGCCGACCTGGCCACCTTCGCCGCGCTCGGAGCCCACGGGGCCTGCGTGATCACCGCAGTCACCGCCCAGGACACGACCGGTGTGAGCGACATCCACCCGGTGCCACACTCCTCCATCGAGGCTCAGCTGGAGGCGGTGTTCGACGACCTACCCATCGCCGCGATCAAGACCGGGATGCTCGGCACCGCAGCCGCCGTGGAGGCGGTCGCACGGAGGGTTGTGAAGCTGAGCGTGGCCTATGGGTCACTCTCAGCTTCACAACCTCCGCTCGTCGTCGACCCTGTTCTCGTTGCCACCTCCGGGGCGGTCCTTGGTGGGGAGGGGGTGCGCCGCGCCTACCTCGACCATCTCCTCCCCGTCGCCACCGTCATCACCCCCAATCTCGACGAGGCCCGGGCACTGCTCGGCCACGATGGTTCGCCGGAAGAGATCGCGGTCGCCCTCGCTGGCGCTCGCGGCTCGACCAGCGGGTGCGCCGTGATCGTCACCGGAGGAGATCCGGCGGCCACCGGGGAGTGCACGGACTGGCTCGCCGAGCCCGGAAAGCCGGCGATCCCACTCACCCACCCAGCCATCCCCACGAGCAACGACCACGGCACCGGCTGCACCTACAGCTCGGCCCTGGCCGCCCACCTCGCCCACGGCGCCACCGTCCACGTCGCGGCCGAGCAGGCCGCTGCGTACGTCACCCGACAGCTCCACACCAGCAGGACCTGGACTCTCGGAAGAGGCCGGGGACCGATCGCCCACACCCAGGAGAAGAAATGACCGTTCACCCCGCCCATACCCGCCTCGAGCTCGGCGACCTGAAGGTCCCGGTGACCCGGGTCGCGCTCACCAACGGCGAGACGTTCGACCGCTACTGCACCGAGGGCCCCGGATCCGAGCCGGAGCAGGGACTCCCGCCGCGCCGCGACGAGTGGATCGAGGAGCGTCAGGACACCGAGACCTACGTCGGCCGCCGGACCGAGCTGGTGGACAACGGCAAGGCAGCCGTACGCCGCGGCGAGGCCCGCCAGGAGTGGCAGGGCGAGCGCCGTGCCCCGCGCCGAGGCGAGAACATCACCCAGATGCACTACGCGAGGAAGGGGATCATCACCAAGGAGATGGCCTACGTCGCCGTGCGCGAGAGCTGCGACCCCGAGCTGGTCCGCGAGGAGGTGGCGAGCGGCCGGGCGATCATCCCGAACAACGTCAACCACCCCGAGTCCGAGCCGATGATCATCGGGAAGCGCTTCCTGGTGAAGATCAACGCCAACATCGGCAACTCCGCGGTCACCTCCTCCATCGCGGAGGAGGTCGACAAGCTCACCCACGCGATCACCTGGGGCGCCGACACGGTGATGGACCTGAGCACCGGCGACGACATCCACACCACCCGCGAGTGGATCCTGCGCAACAGCCCCGTCCCGATCGGCACCGTCCCGATCTACCAGGCCCTGGAGAAGGTCAACGGCGAGGCCGACAAGCTGACCTGGGAGGTGTTCCGCGACACCGTCATCGAGCAGGCCGAGCAGGGCGTCGACTACATGACGATCCATGCGGGAGTCCTGCTGCGCTACGTCCCGCTCACCGCCAACCGCGTCACCGGCATCGTGTCCCGAGGCGGCTCGATCATGGCCGGCTGGTGCCTCGCGCACCACCAGGAGAGCTTCCTCTACACCCACTTCGACGAGCTCTGCGAGATCTTCAAGCAGTACGACGTCGCCTTCTCCCTCGGCGACGGCCTCCGCCCGGGCTCCACCGCCGACGCCAACGACGAGGCTCAGCTCAGCGAGCTCAGGACGCTGGCCGAGCTGACAGAACGAGCATGGCGACACGACGTACAGGTCATGGTCGAGGGCCCCGGCCACGTCCCGCTCAACCTGGTGAAGGAGAACGTGGACCTCCAGCAGGAGTGGTGCCACGGCGCGCCGTTCTACACGCTGGGCCCGCTCGCCACCGATATCGCGCCCGGCTACGACCACATCACCAGCGCCATCGGTGCGGCGACGATCGCGATGCACGGCACCGCGATGCTCTGCTACGTCACGCCCAAGGAGCACCTCGGGCTCCCGGACAGGGACGACGTGAAGACCGGCGTGATCACCTACAAGCTGGCCGCCCACGCCGCGGACATCGCCAAGGGCCACCCCGGCGCCCGCGACCACGACGACGCGCTCTCCAAGGCCCGCTTCGAGTTCCGCTGGCGTGACCAGTTCGCCCTCTCGCTGGACCCGGTCACCGCGGAGAGCTTCCACGACGAGACCCTGCCCGCCGAGAACGCCAAGACCGCTCACTTCTGCTCCATGTGCGGCCCGAAGTTCTGCTCGATGAAGATCAGCCAGGACGTACGCGACCGCTTCGGCGGCGAGAACGGGGCGTCCCCCGAGGAGATCGAGGCGGGCATGCTGGAGAAGTCGAAGGAGTTCGCGGCAGCGGGGAGCCGCGTCTACCTCCCGCTCGCCGACTGAGCGGCTAGGTGGCCGGTCGCAGGCCCTCGTAGATCCTCGCGAGTCCCTCCGAGCCGTGCCCCGCGGCCATCTGTGCGCTGATCAGTGCCTGGACGGTAGCGATGGGGGAGGGGTCGACCCCCTCCTCCTCGCTGGCGCGCACGATGTGGGCGAGGTCGGAGAACTCCAGGCTCTGCTGGCCCGCGACGGTGTAGTCGCCGCCGTCGATGACCTTCGCGTAGCCGGCGAGCTCCTCGCTCATGGCGGCGAGGAACGGCGCCTGTCGGGCGGCGAAGTCCGACGCGCTCATCCCCATGGTGGCCACCATCGCGGCACCGTGGAAGAAGCCCGTGAACATCTGGTACATCCCCGACAGCATGGCCAGGTCCACGAGCGATGCCAGCCCCGCGTCCTCGCCGTGGAACTCGCTCGTGGCCCAGATCTCGAGCGTCGGCAAGAGGGCGTCGTACGCGGCTCGTGAGCCGCTGTAGAAGATCTGACCCGCGCGGGACCCGATCATGGCGGGCACGGCCATGATGGCGCCGTCGAGGTAGTCGACGCCGTGATCGGCCGCCCAGGAGGCGAGCGCACGGGACTCGTTCGGCGTCGTGGTCGTGACGTTGACCAGGGTGCGGCCGCGCAGCTCCCCGGCGGCCAGGGCGAGGGTCTCCTCGACGGAGGAGCGATCGAGCAGGCAGGCGATGACCACGGGGCTCGCCAGCACCGCCTCGGCGACCGAGTCGGTGGTGCCGGCGCCGCGGCCCACCAGCTCCGAGGCACGGCCGGGGGTGCGGTTCCAGACGGTCACGGAGCGGCCGGCGTCGAGCAGCGAGGCCGCCAGCGCGCTGCCCATCGCGCCGAGGCCGAGCACGGTGATGTCGGTCGCGTGGGTGGAGTTTCGAATCGATTCGGACACGTCGTCCATGCTGGCGGACCTCGCCGGGCTGCGGGAGTACGCACTATTTACTGGGGTACGCACCCTTCGGTAAGGGGCTTCGGAGTAAAGAATCAGGGTTGAACCCGAGAGACGGATGCGGCGTGCGCCGATAGCATCAACGCTCATGGGACTCCCTGAACCGCACCCCGGCCAGCCGCGCCGCGCCGACCTCCGCGTCAGCGACGCCGACCGCCACGCGGTGGCCGACATCCTGCGCGAGGCCGCGGGCGAGGGCCGGCTGGACATCGACGAGCTCGAGGAGCGGCTCGAGGAGACCTTCAAGGCCAAGACGTACGCCGACCTGGAGCCGATCACGCAGGACCTACCGGTCGCGGGGCGGGCGCCGGTACTGCCACCATCACAGGCCGCGGGGCCGGCCGCCGGCGCGGTTCCCGTCGTCTACGGCGAGGGCGACGCGAACGACAGCGCCAGCGCGTTCCTGAGCAACGTCGAGCGCAAGGGTGTGTGGGTGGTTCCCCAGCATCTCTCGGTCAACGCGGTGCTGGGCGACGCCAACATCGACCTGCGCGAGGCGCACTACTCCGCCCGTGAGGTGGTCATCAGTGCCACCTCGGTCCTGGGCAGCGTCAAGGTCACCGTGCCACCCCACGTGCACGTGATCGTGGAGGGCAACGGTGTCCTCGGCGAGTTCAAGGAGCCGTCGGAGAAGGTGCCCGAAGCGCTCACCGCGGACTCGCCGGTCGTGCGGGTACGCGGGATCGCGGTGCTCGGCGACGTGACCGTCAAGCGCCGGGGTCCGCGCGGCCCGAAGCGCACGCTGAGGCAACATCTCGGCCTGGAGTAGGCGCCCGAGCGAGTGCCATCGGGGGGATTGTCGAGGCACGCCTGCGACACCCCCACTACCATTCGCCCCATGGGAACGACCCCCGAGCCATTCCGCGGCCAGAATCCTGATCCGAACCTCCGGATCAGCGATGCCGACCGCCACAAGGTGGCCGACATCCTGCGCGAGGCCGCGGGCGAGGGACGCCTGGAGATCGACGAGCTCGACGACCGCCTCGAGGCGACCTTCAAGGCCAAGACGTACGCCGACCTGATCCCGATCACCGTGGACCTGCCGGCGGCGGGGACCCCGTCGCTTCCGGTGCCGGTGGTCGAGCCCGCCACCGGGAGGACTCCTGCGGTCTACGCGCAGACCCCGATCGAGAGCCAGCTCTACGTCGCGATCATGAGCGGCGTCGACCGGCGCGGCGTCTGGACGGTGCCTGCGACCGGCAACGTGATCGCTCTGATGGGCGGTGCCGAGCTCGACATGCGCCAGGCGCAGTTCTCCGCGCAGGAGACCGTGATCTACGCCAACGCGATCATGGGCGGGGTCAACATCACCGTCGGCCCCGATGTCCAGGTCGTGATGCAGGGCGTCGGGATCATGGGCGGCTATGTCGGTCCGCGCGGGATCGAGCCGACCGGCGGTCCGGTACTGCGGGTGAAGGGCCTGGCCCTGATGGGTGGCGTCACGGTCATCCGCAAGCCGCTGAAGGAAGCGAAGGGCTCCCGGCACCTGAAGATGCCGCCGCCGCACGAGCTGCACTGAGCAACACCTCGGGGCAGCGCCCCTCCGGGTCCGCTCTGCGGACCCATTTCGTCGTGCCTGGAAACGAGGCACTAACCTCTCTGAACCAGATATAGTGCAGTTAAATAATAGACAAAGGAGTCTCGGGATGAATCCGAAGTGGAGCGCGCTGCTGGGCGCCGGACTCCTCGCGGTCGTGGCCCTGATCGCCGGGCTCCTGGTCGTCGGCCCGAAGACCGTCGCCGCCGGCTCTGCCGCCGCCGACCCGTCGGCCGCGCCGGTCGAGGAACCTGCGGCTGAGCTGGCCGCGACGACGGACGAGCGCCCCAACATGGTCCTGATCCTGATGGACGACTTCTCCCTGGAGCTGCTCCGCACGATGCCGGAGGCGACCAGGATGGCGGCCGAGGGCGCGACGTACCAGAACTCCTTCGTCATCGACTCGCTGTGCTGCCCCTCGCGCGCGGCGCTGCTGACCGGGCAGACCCCGCACCACACCAAGGTCCTCACCAACACCCAGAACGACCCCGAGCACCCGGTCGGCGGATGGTCGGCGTTCCAGCGCTACGGCAACGTCGAGAAGCAGTTCAGCATCGGGCTGCAGGAGGCCGGCTACACGACCGGGTTCGTCGGGAAGTACATCAACGCCTACGAGGCCACCATCGGCGCCGACGGCAAGCGGGTCCCGCCGCCCAAGGTGCCCGGCTGGGACTCCTGGAACGCGCTCCTCGGCGGCGCCTACGGCGGCTGGGGCTACCAGACCACCTACCTCGACGGTGCCGGTGAGGTGCAGCTGCACAACCACCCGCAGCCCGCACGGAACGCGTCCGTGCCGGAGAAGGATGCCGCGTACGCCACGAACGTCACCCGCGACTACGCACTGGACTTCATCAACGCGCACCGTGACGAGGAGGAGCCCTACTTCCTCGAGATCGCCGCCTACGGGCCGCACTCGCGCCTCGGTCACCACTACCCGGGCCTGGACACCTGGTTCCCGCCCGCATTCGCCGACCAGGCGCCGGCCGGTGACCCCGCGGGTGGCAACTGCGGCCGGGTCGAGTGCGCCGACCTGACGCTGAAGGACCTGGTCGGCTACGGCGACGACCGCTCGGACAACGCGCCGACCTACCTCGGCCGCGGGGGACGTACGTCGCCGGCGCCGGCCTGGCGCACCAACAAGGTCTCGCTGAGCGACGAGACGGCGCTGAGCCAGTACCGCGACCGCGCCCGGATGGTGCAGTCGATCGACCGGATGATCACCCAGGTGCGTGAGGCCGCGGGCGAGGACACGTACATCATGCTGACCTCCGACAACGGCTTCCACCTCGGTCAGCACCAGCTCAACGGCGGCAAGGGCGCGCCGTACGACTCCGACACGCGTGTCCCCATGGTCGTCGTCGGCCCCGACGTGGTCCCCGGCAAGCGCGGCCAGTTCGTCAACAACATCGACCTCGCGCCGACGTTCCTGGACATCGCCGGCGCCCCGACCCCGTCCTACGTCTCCGGCAGCTCGTTCGCCGACACCCTGAGCCGGCCGCGGCTGCCCGGTGGGCGCTACGCGTTCTTCGAGCACACCTACGCCAAGTCGCACCCCGGCGAGGTCGACCTCGACAGCGGCTCGGGCGGGACGGTCGACATCATCCCGTCCTACATCGCGGTGCGCGGCTCGCAAGGGCTGCTGGTCCGGTTCGACCTGGACAAGTCCTGGAAGGGCACCGACTACGCCTACGAGCTCTACCGCTACGACCGGCCGTGGGAGGACCGCAACGTCTTCGCCGAGGATCACGCGAAGCCGTACGCCCGTGACCTGATGCGCCGGCTCAACGCCTACGAGGGTTGCGCACCAGCTGTGTGCCGGGCTTTGACCCGCTGATAACCAATCTGGGCTATGGTGTCTCCGCCGAGGAATGTGTCCTCGGTCACTTCACAACGGATCGTCCGGCACGTACCTGCCGGTGAAGGAGACAAAGGAATCATGGCAACAGTCTCATTTGAGAAGGCGCAGCGTTGGTACGCAGGCGCCAACGAGCCCGCGGTCAAGGGCATCGACCTCGAGATCAAGGACGGCGAGTTCATGGTGCTCGTCGGCCCGTCCGGATGCGGTAAGACCACGACCCTGCGCATGCTCGCCGGGCTGGAGGAGGTCAACTCGGGTGCCATCAGGATCGGCGACCGCGAGGTCACCAACGTGGCGCCCAAGGACCGCGACATCGCGATGGTTTTCCAGAACTACGCGCTCTACCCGCACATGAGCGTCGCCGAGAACATGGCGTTCTCGCTGAAGATGGCCAAGGTCCCGAAGGCCGAGCGCGACAAGCTCGTCGCCGAGGCCGCCAAGACCCTGGGCCTGACCGACTACCTCGACCGCAAGCCGAAGGCGCTCTCCGGTGGTCAGCGCCAGCGCGTCGCCATGGGCCGCGCGATCGTCCGCCAGCCGCAGGTCTTCTGCATGGACGAGCCGCTCTCCAACCTCGACGCCAAGATGCGCGTGCAGACCCGCACCGACATCGCCAAGCTCCAGGCCGATCTCGGCATCACCACCGTCTACGTCACCCACGACCAGGTCGAGGCCATGACGATGGGCGACCGCGTCGCGGTGATGAGCAACGGCGAGCTGCAGCAGGTCGACACCCCGCTCAACCTCTACCGCAAGCCGGTCAACCTCTTCGTCGCCGGCTTCATCGGCTCGCCGCAGATGAACCTGATCAAGGCCACCTCGGCCGACGGCGGCGCCAAGATCGGGGAGTACGTCGTCCCCGTCGGTGCCTCCGACCTGCCGCGGGAGATCACCATCGGCGTGCGCCCGGAGAGCTTCCGGGTCATCGGCGAGGGCCAGGGTGGGCTGCCGGTCCAGGTCACCGTCGTCGAGGAGCTCGGCTCCGACTCCTACGTCTACGGGACCAGCGACGTCGAGGGTGTCCCGTCGACCCTGATCGTCCGGGTCTCCTCCAAGGACCACGTCAGCAAGGGCGACACGATCTACGTCACCACCGACCCCGAGGACGTCCACGTCTTCGACACCGAGTCGGGCCTGCGCGTCAACTGACGCTCAACCGACGCGCTCAGTGCTGCTGGTTCATCCGAGCCAGCATCGCGTTGTAGGCATCGAGGGCCTCGTCGCTGTCGGGATCCACGGATCCCGGCTCGGCGGGGCCCTCGGGCATTCCACGCGCGCTCTCCTGGGCGAGCCGGCTGCTGCGTACGCCATCGAGGAAGCGGCCGGTCATCTTGACCCGGCGCTTGGGTGAGGAGACGACGGCGATGACCAGCCCGATGGCGAGCAACATCATGCCGCCGTCGCCGCCGGCCCACATCAGGCCGCCGGCGGTCTGGATGTCGCGCACCGCGTCGGGCGCCCACTCGGGCCGCGCGGCGGAGTAGACCGGGTAGAGGTCGCGCTCGGTCTGCAGCATCACGATCCCCACGATCGTGTCGGGCACCATGCCGACCACGAGGAGCGCGATCCGGCCCAGATAGGGCAGGTCGGAGCGCACCTTCTCCTCGCCGATCGCGCCGGTGAGGAAGAGGAAGCCGGCGACGACATAGAGCACCTGCTCGCCGACCATCAGCGGCGTGCTCTGCGCCATCGCGTCCATGAACCCGGACAGGTGGGTGCCGATGATGACCACCGAGTAGAGCAGGGTGCCGGTGATCGGGTGGATCAGGATGGTGACCGGGAGCGAGCGCATCGCCCGCTCGGCCCGCGGGCCGGTCTCGGCGATCACGGTGAGCGGGTGCCCGAGCACCAGGAGCGTCGGCACGACCATGATCAGCGTCAGGTGGAGCACCATGTGCATCCAGGCCAGCGCCATCGCGTAGCCGTTGATGGCCGAGGCGACCACGACGTACATCAGGCCGAGCCCGGTCAGGAACGACGCCACCCGCCAGCCCTGGACCGTCGAGGCCGGAGCGGCGGCGTTGCGGAGCGTGAGATAGCCCGCGGCGAGGATGACCACGGCGAGGAGCCAGCCGGGCTGGAGACTCCAGGTGGTGAAGAACTCGGACCAACCGAGCGCGGGCAGGGAGCCGTGGTCGTGCATGGTGCTCACGGTATCCCCGGGGCGGGAGCGAGGGCGATTCTGCGGGGCCTATCCCGGGCGGCCGGTGGGTGCGATCAGCGGCACCAGGAACAGCCGGGCGAGCGAGCGCAGCTGCGCCTCGTCGTCGATGTCGACGACCTCGCTCGGGGTGACCAGGAACGAGGTCGTGGTGCGGACCATCAGCTCGGCGACGAGGTCGACCTCGACCTCGGCGGGTACGTTGCCGGCTCGCTGCTCGCGCCGCAGCTGGCCGGCGACGAAGTGCGCGATCGTGGCCACGGTGCGGCCGCCGTCGCCGACGATCGAGTGCACCAGCGAGTCGGTCTCAACGGTGAGCAGGCCCCCGATCAGCGGGTTGCCGCGGATCGCCCGCATCGCGCTGGCGAAGCCGATCTCGACGCGCTCGGCGGCGTCGGCGGCATCGGCGATGTCGAGCACGAACTGGTCGAAGTAGCGCCGGAACTCGCGGCGTACGACCTGCTCGACCAGCGCGTCCTTGTTGGCGAAGCGGCGGTAGACGGTGATCCGGGCGACCCCGGCGCGCTTCGCGACCTCCTCCATGGTGGTCCGCCTGATCCCGATCCGGCGGAACTGCTCGGCGGCGGCGTCGAGGAGTTTCGCGGTCACCGCCTCGTCCTCGATGGGCTCGGCGACGTCCGCGAGCGCCCTCGCGAGCAGCGAGCCCGACTCGCCCTCGGGGACCGTGGCGCGCATCCGCTACGCGGTGAGGGTGCGGTCGGCGGCTCGGTCGGCCGTGCGGCGTACGACCTTGATGAAGGCGGGCCACAGTGCTCGGGGCAGGTCGTGGCCCATGCCCTTGAACAGGGTGATCTCGGCGCCGGGGACTGCCGCGGCGGTCGCCCGGCCGCCGGAGACGTGGACCATCTTGTCGGTCAGGCCATGGATGACGCTGAACGGAACCTTGATGTTCCCGAGGTCAGCGGTGCGGTCGGGCTGGGTGAGCACGGCGAGCATCTGCCGTGCGACGGCAGGGCCGCTGACGCCGCGGTTCCAGGTGTCGATCGCCCGCCGGCGTACCTCGTCCTCGGGCTCCGGGAAGCCGGGGGAGCCGATCTGGAGGCCGCCCTTGATCTGGCGCTCGATGTAGCCCTCCAGGCCGGGCTTCTTGATGACCAGCGCGGGCAGCAGGGTCGGGTGCTGGAAGCCGACGCCGCGACGCCCGGTGGTGGACATCATCGAGCAGACCGAGCGCACCCGGTCGGGGTGGCGGATGGCGAGGGTCTGGGCGATCATCCCGCCCATCGACACACCCCACACGTGTGCGGAGTCGATGCCGAGATGGGTCAGCAGCGCGGCCGCGTCGTCGGCGAGGTCGTCCATGGCGTACGGCGACGGGGTCGGCAGGCCCACGAACGCCCGGGCCAGCCTGGCGAGCGTGATCCGGTCGTCGGACGGGTGTGGCGAGGAGTGGCCGATGTCGCGGTTGTCGTAGCGGACCACGTAGAACCCGGCTTCGGCCAGCTGCTCGCACAGCTCGGTGTTCCACCAGGTCATCGGGCCGCCGAGACCCATGATCAGCAGCAGCGGATCAGCGCTGGGACTGCCGAACGTGTCGTAGGCCAGCTCGACTCCTCCGGGGAGGAAGGCGGTGGACTCGGTCGGCTCGGCGGCGGTGGTCATACACAGACTTTACCGGGTCGTCATTGCAGGTCGACCGGTTCGCCGACGACGAAGCCGTCCCAGTCGCTCATGTCTTCCTGGTCGATCTCGATCGGGGGCCCCTCGACGACGAGGCCGACCGCCCCGGGGGCCTTCGGATAGGTCTGGAAGTGGGCGGTCAGGTCACCGTGCGAAAGCCGCAGCGAGTTTCCGCTGAACGTCGGGCTGAACTCCTCGAGCTCGTCGCGCAGCGCGTCGAGCGGGTCCTGTTGCTCCGCGGCGAAGTCGGCTTGGACGTTGTACTTGTACGACTTGTACTTGTCCGAGACCCCCTTCTGGTCGACGCCGTCGTACGCCTCCGTGGCGTCCTCGGGCGAGGTGGCAAGTGTCGTCGAGGCGACGGCCGACAGCTCGCGCGCCCACGTGAGTACGTCGTCTCGCTGCTGTTCGAGCTCGGCGTAGGTCTTGTCGCTCACTCCACCACATCCTCCGGCAAGCAGGATCGTCAGTGCCGCTGCCGTCGCAGCCAGGATCCGGGCGGTCATCGGCCGTCCGTGTCGGGGCTGGTCGGGGTGCGGTCGCTCTCGGGGTCGACCGGACCGCGATACCACGGGTCGTGCACCTGCCCGGCGCGTACGACCTCGTCGTACTGGCCGTTGACGATGTGGGCCATGTTGGCGAGTGACTCCGTGTCGTGGTCGTAGTACTTGACGTGGTCGTCGATGTTGGGGATCGACCCTCTGCTGGTGCTCTCGGCCTGGAAGCGTACGGCACCGAAGTCGTCCTCGGCCGGGTTGTGGCCGAGGCCGGCGCCGGCCATCTGGGCGACGACGCCGCCGAGGGGGCCGGTGAGCACACCCGCGCCGAGCGCCGCGGGGCTGACCCATCCCGTCTGTCCTAACCGGCCGACGAGGTCCTCGCTGTTCGTACCGACGAAGACATGTCCCGACCCGACGCCGAGGTCGCCGGCGGAGTCGGCATCGTCGCCGGCGCCGGGACTGCCCAGCAGGACGACGTCATCGGCACCGGGGTGGTGGTCGGTCATCGCGTGGGCAACGGTGGTCGACCCGTAGCTGTGGCCGATGGCAGTGAGGTGGAACTCGTCGGAACGCATGGCGTTGAGGCCGTCGAGGGTGTCGGCGAGCCGCTCTCCGCCGGCCGTGGCCATGCCTTCGGTTGCCACACCGGCGGTGTCCGCTCCGCTGGGTGCGTCGTAGCCGATCCAGAACATGGTGGCGGTGCTGGTGCCGCCCTCGAAGGACGCTGCCTGATGGAGATTGATCACGTTCTCGGCATTCGACTGGGCCGACTCCATGTCGGTGGTCAGCCCCGGCACGCTGACCGATACGTTGCGCGCCGTGTCGAGGTCGCCGACCGCCATCGCGACCCGTCCGTCGCCGCCGAACGCCATCGGGTCATAGATGTAGACCTGGGCGTCGTAGTGCTCGTTCGTCATCGGGTCCTTGGATCTCTCGATCTTGTCACGCGCGACGTCTGCGGCCTTCGCGTTGTCGTAGCGGGTCTGCTCGTCCTCGGTGCGCTGGTCCTCGGGGATGGCGCCCAGCTCGGCGAGGTCGCGGTCGAGGGAGATCGTGTTCGCGTCGCTGCGGGCCGCCGCCGGGATGCCGTCGGTGTTCCCCACGATCTCGGGGTACGCGGCGGTCATGCCCGCTCGTTGCTCGTCGGTGAGGCCGTCCCACCACGCCTTGACCGCCTCAGGATCCTTGCCCGTCGGCATCGAGTCCCTGGCGGCGTCCGCGGGGTCGGCGACCCCGCCGTACTTCTGGTCGACCTGCTGCTCGGTCATCGCATCGCGGAGCGCAGCCGCGACCTTCTCCTCGCTGGCCTCGAGGTCCTCGGCCCACTTGACCAGATCGGACTCGTACGTCTCGACCTGGCTGGTGCAGCGATCGCAGTCCGACTTGAGGGTCGCCAGCTCGGCGTCGTCGGTCGGCAGCGGGTTGGCTCGGGCGGTGAGCTCGTCGACCTGGCGGGCCAGGCGCTCTCGTTCGCCCTTGAGATCCTGATGACGTCGCTCGAGGTCGACCAGGTCGTCGCCATGACCGAGGACGGCGTTGGCCGCGGCGCGCAGCGCCAGCGAGCAGGCATCGGCGTGCTTGCCGATGGGGTTGAGTGCTTGCCCGTACGCGGCGGCCGCCCGGCCGTCCAGGAGGCCGGAGTCCTTGGCCTTTCCGCCGACGAACGAGCCGTGGTCGTCGAAGATCGACGAGGAGGTACGCAGGGTTGATCCCATCTCCTGCACCTTCTGGCCGTCCGCGGTGAACTCGGGCGTCTCGCTCGGCCTCGGGGGCAGGGAGACGGTGATGGTCACCGGATCTCCTTGATGCTGCTCAGCACCAAGGATGCGTTGATATCGGTCTTCGCGTCGGTCTCGAGGATGCCGATCGCGGTGCTCCTCAGCCCGTCGGCCTGGGACTCGGCGGAGCGCGCGGACTTCGTCGCGATCGCCTGCCAGGCCTCGATGAACTGCCCGACGAGACTCGACACGGTGGGCGTGAAACCACCTGCGCCGGCACCGCTGATCTGCTTCGCCGCAGCGGTGAGATGGAGATTCTCGGTATCCCACGCGGCAGCCGTGGACCGGACCTTGGCGGGTTCGACGTGCAGCGTCATACCAGCGCCTCCCGCACGCCCGCAGCGGGCCGGAGGATCCGGCCGGTCACGGTCACCACGAGCCCGTGATGGCTCTCGGACCAGGTGCCGATGATCTGGACATCCGCCTGTGAAGCGGTCCATCGATGGAACGCCTTCACCGCGACCGTGGAGTGCCACCTCACGTCTCGGAACGCCTGATCGAGGCCGGCCATGATCGCGCCGCCGTCCGCTGTCCGCGCCTCGAGCCGGCCCCAGCGACGTACGTCCTCGCGGTTGTACGCCTCCCACCTGGGTCCGTCCGAGGTCGGCTCCGGCATGCGGGCGGCGATGGCCGCGACGGTGGCGTCCACTGCTTGTGATGACCGGCTCAGCTCATCAGCCGTCGCCTCGGAGGAGAGCCCGGGAGGATCGGTCGGCGGCAGGATGACGATGTCGACGTCCGGGCGACGTGCCCGCAGCGCAGCGAAGAATGGGTCCGTCACGTCGATGCCTCCCCGAATGACATACACCTGAGACGCTCATCAATGCTCGTGTCGCACCACAAGATAGCAACAAATTGGCGTCACGGGCGGTCGCTTCGGAGACAAGAGGGACAACGAGAAGCGCGGCAAGGACCGGGAGG
>NZ_JBHWLY010000079.1:0-27015 GCF_042730435.1 Nocardioides sp. NPDC059952
GAGCTGAGAGTGACCTATAGACCACTCTCAGCTTCACAACTCCTCCGGCGCCGAGCAGAACAGGTGCTGCTCGGCGCTCGCGTGTCCGACAGTCTGTGTCCCGTCCTCCTCGGTCCGCGGCGTCATCGACTCCGGGAAGGGCGGGGAGACCACGCCGAGGCAGAACCGGACCTCGTCGACATCGCTCGGGATCGACATCGGCCCCGTTCCGAGGTCGGTTCCGAACGGGTGGAACCAGGTCAGCGGCAACGCGGACCTCACGTCGACCTCGACGGCCTCACCCGGCGCCACCTCCGTGACCCCGACCCGTGGAATGGACTCCCACGTCTGATCGGTGTCGGGGAACCCGAAGAGCGCCTGCGACAACAGCGCCCCGTCATCGGCATCCTCGGTGACATACGCCGCGTCCTCCCGATAGCGGACGCCGGCCCCCACCGCCACGCCCGGCCGGTTGATGAGCATCAACGGCTCGTCACCGTCATTGGCGAACCGGTAGCTCACCCGGACCTCGGTGTCGCTGACCGTCACGTCGGCCTCCAACGTCGCCTCCGGCTCCGGCGCCAAGCTGGACGGACCGAACTCTCCGTAGGGCGAGTCCTCGGCGCACCCACCGAGAGACATCAGCAGCAGCGCCACCGCGAGCACGCCGACCCGCGTCATCAGCCCAGGGACGCCGGATCGGAGCAGAAGATCTGCTGGGACTCGGCGGCCGAGTCTGAGTGTGCCAGGCCGGTCACGTCGGCCGGGACGCCCTCGGAGTAGAGGTCGCGGAGGTCGAGGACACCGACGCAGAAGATGACCTCCTCGACCGGGTCCGGGACCTCCGGGACCGAGTCGTCGGTGAACGGGCGATACTCCTCGAGCGGCAGCGGCACGCGTACGTCGCGTTTCAGCTCCTCGCCCGACGCGAGCTTGGCCCAACCGACCGCCGGCATCTGGGCGAACGACGTGTCGTCCGGCAGCGCGAAGACCCGCTTGCTCACCTCGGCCCGGCTCCCGCCGCTGCCCAGGACGTAGACGGTGTCCGCCGACGCCGGCTGCAGCGCCCCGTTGGCGTACGTCGGCACCGAGTCGATCACGTAGACGTCGGTGTCCGCGTCGTTGACCACCCGATAGCTGATCTCCAGCGCGTCGCCGGCCGTGGCGATCTCGGACTCGAACCGGACCCCCCCGATCTCCCGCTCCCCCTCGGGAACCTTCGCGCAGCCGCTCATCACCAGACCTCCGGCCGTCAGCAGCGATGCGAGCATCATCAACCTAGTAGTGGTCACGGTGCGGTGCCCCCATCTCGTCGCGGAGCCCGTTCTCGGTGTAGACGTAGGGATGGTCCGGGTCGATCTGCTCCGGCGTGCTCGGGTCGTTGTCGTGGTCGACGGGCAGACCGGCAGCCTCGCGCTCGCGGTTGTTCGTCCCCTGGTTCTCAGGGTCGTCACCGTGGTATTCGCCGGGCTCGAGCGTGTCGTGCATGTAGTCGTAGACGTGCGCCATCTCGTGGTAGAGCACCGCGACCGGCGGGCCATCGACGGGCGTCTGACTGCTGCCGGTGTGCATCGTGTCGATGTCCGGCATGTACTTGATCTCGTTGCCGCCCATCGGCCCGTCGGATGCCGAGCTGTTCGGAGTCTCACCGACGTACTCGCGGATGGTCAGGTTCTCCTGCCCGATCCCCAGCACGCCCGAGTCGTCGTGTCTCCGGTCCAACGCGGCGAGCATCTGCTGACCCGTGGGCGAGGCTGCCAACATCTCGAGGTCCGCACGGGTCCGGGCGACGAACTCCGGCGAACCCTCGATCTTGATCCACTCCGGGACCTCGGTGATCTGGACGGTCACGTGCTGCTCGACGTCCTCGTCGGTGTCGCCCGACTCGCTGTGGGCCTTGTCGTCACCCGAGCCACCGTAGGTGGTGTCGGTCCCCCGCCCGGCGTAGCTCACGTCGTCGCCGGCACCACCGTGGATCCGGTCGTTGTCGTCACCACCGGAGGCGATGTCGTTGCCGTCGCCACCGACGAGCATGTCGTCGCCGTCAGCTCCTTCGAGATAGTCCTGGCCGCGACCGCCACTGATCCGATCATTTCCGGCCATGCCGTAGACGGTGTCGTCCCCGCCGGCCCCGGTGGCGAGGTCGTTGCCGCCCTGGGCGTCGATGTAATCGCGATCCGTGCCACCCGAGACCTGGTCGTCGCCGTCGCCGGCGAAGATGTGGTCGCGACCCTGGCCACCGAGTATGCGGTCGCTCCCGCTGCCGCCGTTGAGCCGGTCATCACCTCGGCCACCGAGCAGGGAGAGGTTGACGTTGGTGCCCTGCGGGACGTTGATCTCGTCGTTGCCCTCGCCGGCGCGGATGACGATCTCGTTGCCGGCAGGTACGTCGTACATCTGACCGTTGACGGTGACGACCTGTCTCCCGGTCAGCGGGTTGATCCCGACCGTGACCACGTCATCGCCGCTGCCGGTGTTGATGTAGGTCTTTCCGTCGACGTTGATCATGCCGACCGAGTCGACGTCGGCGGGGAGGTGGAACGGGTCCTGCCCCGACTCGGCGATCGCGGCCATGCTCGTCGACAGCCCCTGCCAGGCAGCAGTGGTGTCGACCAGCACCTGGCAGTCGGCGTTGAGGTCGCGGTCGAGCCCGGCCCGGATCTCGGAGGCCCTCGCGATGGCGTCGGTGACGAGCTTGCTGTCCTCGGGGGTCTCCGGTTCGAAACGAATGTCGCCCGAGGGGCTGCCCTGGTGCGGGATGTGGGCCACCGTCGCCCAGGACTGGTCGAGGTGACCCTGGGCGATGCGTACGGTGCCGGCGATCCGAGCTGTCGCCGAGGAGGCCTTGTCGGCGAGCCCGCGCGCCTTGTCGAGGTCGGTCAGGAGCGTCTTGCGGTGCCCCTCGTAGGACTCGGCGGTCTGGCCCTCCCAGTCCGCGACCACGCCCTTGGAGCCGCCGATGAACGCCTCGGTGACGCCGTCGAGCGCCTTCGCGATCGAGGTCCAGCCTCGCGACGCGTCGTCGATCGACGCCGCGTCGTCCCACAGCTTCCAGGTGCCTTCGGACATCTCGTTCTCCTCAGCGCGGGGTCGGCGTGGGGCCCGGGGACGGGCTCGGCGTGGGTGAGGGCGGCGGCGGACCCGGCGACGGCTCCGGCGGTCGGGGTGTCGGTCCCGGGGGCAGCGAATTGCTGGACCGGGCTGCCCGCGCGACATCCTCGTCGGTCGCGGAGATGTCGAACGCACACAGCATGAGGGCATCGGCGTCCGCCTCGAAGACCGCCGCGAACGACTCGAGCGCGCTGGACGCGGCCTCGACCAGCGGGCCGTGGGCAGCCGTGGTGTCGTAGCCGCCCTGGGTGTTGCCGGCATCCCGCGAGGCGACCTCGAGGGCACCGGCGTTGTCCGTGGTCGCAGCCGTCAGGTCCATCGCCCAGTCGATGCAACGGTCGGCGAGCCTGACGAGATCGTCGGGACGTACGTTGATCTGAGATGACATCGGGGCCTCCTTCGCCAGTGGAGTTCTTCCCCGAAACACGCGTGACTACACGCGAACGCGGCGCCTGTCTCAGGATTCGAGACGAGGGCGGAGGTGACCGATCAGGAGAAGGGGTTGGGGAGGGCGCCGGGGAGCTCGGCGAGGAGCTCGCGGGCACGGGCGGCGACCTTGTGCTCGACGAGGACCTCGTACTTGGTCGGCACGATGACCTTGACGCTCGAGAAGTCGCGGGTGCCGCGGGTGGCGGCGTATCCGATCAGCGACCAGATGAGGCCGAAGACGACGCCGAGGAGCACCGTCGACAGCAGGATGAAGAGGAAGTTCTCGTTGCCGAAGAGCGACACGATCAGGCCGACGAAGACGCCGAGCCAGGCGCCGGAGAGGACGCCGGCGAGGGCGACCTTGCTCCAGGTGAGGCGGCCGGTGATCCGCTCGATCTGCTTCAGCTCGGTGCCGACGATCATGCAGTTCTCGACCGGGAACTCCTTGTCGGAGAGGAAGTCGACCGTCTTCTGCGCGGCGGCGTAGTCGTCATAGGTCGCGAGCGACTGGGGAAACTCCAGCTTCAGCGGGCTCTGCGGGCCGCTGACCGGCGAGGTGAAGGACATACCCCCAGTGTGCCCCAGGCGAGGTCAGTTCTTGAGGACGCCGTTCGCGATGACGTCGAGCATGGGACGTACGTCCTTGGCCTCGAGCGAGGAGTGGTCGGCCATGGTCGCGACACCTCCGAGGAGGCGGCACACGTCGAGGTTGTCGACACCCTCGCGGAGCACGCCGTGCTCGGCCATCTCCGTCAGGACGCTCTCGTTGGCGTCGGCGTAGGTCTGGCACTTGGTGCGCAGCGGGGAGTCCTGGCAGCCCAGGGAGGCGGTGATCTTGGCGGCGGCGCCCTGGTGGCGGGTCAGCAGCGAGACGTACTCCTCGAACCAGGCGAGCAGCTTCTCCCGGCAGCCGCCCTCGGTCGCCATCGCCTTCTCGACGTGGGCAGAGACCTCCTCGATCCAGGTGGCCATGATCGCCTCGTGGAGCGCCTCGCGGGTCGGGAAGTGGCGGTAGAGGGTGCCGGGGCCGACACCCGCACGCCGGGCCACCTCATCGAGAGGTGCGTCGAGACCGCGCTCCTTGAAAACCGCATGGGCGACCTCGATGAGCCGCTCGCGGTTGCGCTTCGCGTCGGCTCTCATCCAGACCTCCTCAGTGGCTCCCGCGGCTCTGCGGGGACCTCAGTTAACAGCAAGCACCGCCATCGCAACTAAATGCATTGCTAAACGGAGACACCCTCCGGTAGTGTTCCAGTCAAGCGGAGACTTCCTCCGCTTCACTGTACTCCTCCTCCGTCTCCAACAGGAGCTCTTGAATGACATCCACCGTGGCACCACCCAAGCCACCCGCGGCCACCAAGGCCGCCGGCGCCGGGATCGCCCTGGTCCTGGTCGCCCAGCTGATGATCGTGCTCGACTCGGCGGTCGTGAACGTCGCGCTCCCCCGGATCGCCGACGACCTCGAGTTCACCCCGGCGGCACTCACCTGGGTGCTCAACGGCTACACCCTCGCCTTCGGCGGCCTGCTGCTGCTCGGCGGTCGGCTCGGCGACGTCTTCGGCAGGCGGCGTACGTTCGTCGCCGGTCTCTCCGTCTTCACCCTCTTCTCCCTGGCCGGCGGGCTCGCACCGACCGACGACCTGCTGGTCATCGCCCGCGCGCTGCAGGGCTTCGGTGCGGCGATCGCCGCGCCCCAGGTGCTCGCCCTGCTGACCACGTCGGCGAAGGACGAGGCCGGGCGCGCCCGGGCGATCGCGCTCTTCGCGGCCGTCTCCTCCAGCGGTGCCTCGATCGGGCTGATCCTGGGCGGCATCCTGACCGACATCGCGTCGTGGCGCTGGACGCTGTTCATCAACGTACCGATCGGGCTCGTCGTGCTCGCGCTCGTCGGCCGCCTCGTCGCCGAGACCGCGCCGCGACCGGGACGCTTCGACATCGTCGGCGCCGTGACCGCCACCGGTGGTGCGGCCGCGATCGTCTGGTCGCTGATCGGCGCCCCGGAGCACGGCTGGACCTCCGTACGCACCATCGGCGGGATCGCGATCGGCCTGCTCCTGCTGGTCGCCCTCGTGCTCACCGAACGCCGGGTCGCCCACCCGCTGCTGCAGCTCCACCTCTTCAACAGCCACCGCAGGGTCGCCGCGTTCATCGCCGCGGTCGGGCTCGTCGGGGCACAGTTCTCGACGTTCTACCTGACCGTGATCTACCTGCAGGGTGCGCTGGGGATGGGTCCGCTCGCGTCGGGGCTGGCATTCCTGCCGCTCACCCTGATGATCTTCGCGATGTCCCGGGTGGCGCCTCGCATCGCGGCCCGGATCGGGATGCCGCGGGTGCTGGTCCTGGGCGCCACCGGCCTGACGGTGTCGTTCCTGTGGCTGAGCACGCTGACGGAGTCGAGCACGTACGCCGGCGCCGTCCTGGCACCGTTCCTGCTCAACGGCGCCTTCGCCTCGCTCGTCTTCACCTCCACCACGGCTCTCGGCCTCGAGGGTGTCGACGCCGCCCACGCCGGCTCGGCCTCAGGTCTGGTGCAGACGATGCAGCAGCTCGGCGGCTCGATCGGCCTGGCCGTGATCGCCTCGGTCTACGTCGCCAACGGCACCCCCGGCGAAGTCGTCCCGGGGATGCGCGAGGCCTTCTACGCCGCGGCCGCCCTCGGCGCGCTCGGGATCATCGCCTCGCTGAGCGTCGTGCTCCGGCGACCCTCCGGGTCGCATGCGTACGTCCCCGGGCGGGCGGCGGTCGAGGTCGACTGAGTCATCGCGCACCGAAGCTCGCCCCCGGCTCGCGATCGCGAGCCGGGGGCGAGTCGTACGTCAGGGTCAGCCGCCGTAGACGGCCAGCTCCTGCAGGTGCAAGGCATAGGCGTTGCTGGTGTTTCCGCTACCGGTCACCCGGACATATCGGAAGCTCCCGCTCACCGGATACCAGTCCCCCACATCAGTCTGCGGCGAGTCCGTGGTCTTGGCAGCGATCGGCGTGTAGGTGATGCCGTCGACGCTGCCCTCCAGGGTGTAGCGATAGGACCGCCGATCCGCGTAGTAGGGCGTCACCCTGACCCCGGAGACCGGGCGTACGTCACCCAGATCGACCTGCAGCCACGCGGGCTTGCCGGAGCACTGTGCCGGGTTGCACAGCCAGTTGGTGTGCAGCTTGGCGTCGACCGCGCGGTCCGGGCTCGCCGCACCCTCGCTGCTGGACGCGGTAGCCGGCTTGCCCTCGCTGAGCGGCGTGGGAATCTCACCGCTGCAGGCCAGGGTCGGCGCCCCGAACGAGGCCGCATCGAAGGAACGGTTGCCGTCGGAGCGATCGATCACGATCCGGAGCTGCCGCACCCCGCTGATGTCCACGTCGAGGCGGATCGCCTCGGTTCCGGTGGTCGCCAACCCGCTGCGCAGCACCGGTGTGGCGTGGATCCGCCGGCCATCGCCCCACACCTCCACCACCACGTCGCCGTCGGCAGCATGGTTCATCGCATCGTCGATGCCGACGACGGTGACGAACCGCTGGCACGCCTGGCCCAGCTCGAACCGAACCTCGCCGGCGGCGTTGGTGCCCAGGCCCTTCGAGTAGGCGGTGCCGTCGAGCAGGATCGGCGCACCGTCACCGGAGGGCGTCGCCGGGGTCACGGTGTCGCGGGCGACCGGATGCTCCCCGTCGTGGTTGCGCGAGGAGGAGAACGGCACGTCGCTGAGCTGGATCCGGCCAGGTCCGTCGACCGGCAGCACCGCACTGGCCGTCTTCTGCTTCGTACCGGCCTGCTGGTCGTACGTCACCTCGAGGTCGACCTCGGCCTCGGTGGTCTCCGACGGCAGCTCGGTGCCGGCCGCGACGCTCCAGCTCACCGTCGCAGTGCCGCCCGGGGCGAGTCGCGTCCGCAGCTCTCCGGTCGCTGTGGCGACGATGCCTTCCGGAGCGGTGACCCGGGCCGCCATGTTCTCCAGCGCAGCGAACGGGTTGTTGTTGACCACCGTCAACGCGATCGTGCCCGGGTCCTCGCCGATCGTGCCGGCCGGGCGGACCGACACAGCCGCACCGAAGTCCGCCGCGGACATCTGTTGCAAGGCACGGGTGGCTTCGGCGTAGGTGTCACCGTGCGGCTTGGTCGGGTAGCGATCCGTTGCCCGCGACCACTCGTCGGCGACCGCTTGCCAGTTGATCGCTGTTGGTGCCTCACCAGTGCGCAGGGACTCGCGCAGCGCGTCGAAGTAGCGCTCCCACCGAGGCGCGTAGTAACCGTCGAGCAGCCCGGACCAGTCGCGGTACGCATAGTCGGTCAGCGACAGGTTCAGCGTCCACGAGGCGAGGATGCGGCGAGCGTCATGCTCGAGAGCATCGGCTTCGTCGGGCGACGAGGCGAAGGCACGAGCCTTCGCCAGCCAGGGGCCGACCATCTGATCGGACCGGGTGGCGCTGACCCGGTCGGCGGTGTCGATGGCCTCGATCCAGGCGGTGGTGAGTCGGTCGAACTCTGCCGTGTCACGCTCGGCGTACGCCTGCCGGATCTGGGTCAGCAACGGGTGGGAGTATTCGACGACCACCTGCCGCGCGATCTCGGCGAGGTCGTGCCGATAGGTCTCGCTGGTGCGCAGCGACGGCTTCACCCGCAACAGCGACGGCAGCGCCGCCGCGAAGTCCGTCGGGTCGTAACGGTTCCCGGGAGCGGTGTAGTTGCTCGGCCGGGTGGCCGTCAGCGACGGGACAGCGGCGAACAGACCGCTGGTCCCGGCCGAGCGGTTGTTGTTCGGAGCGATCGAGTAGGCGGTGTCCTGCAACGTCTTCCAAGCGGCGCGCGCCGCCGGGTCGGTCGCGCCGTAGCGAGCATCCGCGTACTCGGCGAACCAGGCGTCCAGGTCGACCGGCCCGGTCTGCCAAGGCAGCTCGGCGAGGAACTCCATCGCGACGGCATTGTTGTAGCTGGCTTCCGGAAGGATCGCGATGCCGTCGAGCGCGCTGTTCGGGCGGGCCCGGAACTCGAAGAACCGTTCGTTCCAGGCCTTGATCGGGGCTCCGACGGTCGAGTTCCCGCCGAAGTTCCAGATCGACCCGAAGGCGTACGGCGTGCCCTTCCACTGGGTGTCTCGCTGCGGGTCGAGGTTCCGGTCGGAGAGCCCGTCCACGATCAGCATCCGGCTGCGGTCCACCGCGTCGAGGGTCTCCTGGCGCGGGTTGCTCTGCCAGCCGAGGGCAACCCAGATGGCACCAGGATGCGCGGCGTCCAGGGCGTCCTGGACCGCGACCGACGCCTGGCCGACCGGGACCGAACCCGCCGACCCGCCCTCGTGCAACAGGTCCATCTTGTACATCGTCGACGCTCCGACGACGTCGTTCTGGAGCTGATAGAAACGTTCGGCCACCTCACCGAAGAGCTGCTGCGTAGGAGCCAACCAGTCCGGCCGCCGCAGACCGGACCAGGTGCCCTGCGGGACGGTGACGGCGCCCGGGTTGCGGGTGGCGAAGTCGGTCGGCACGGTGCCGAAGTAGCCCGGGAGCACCGGCGTGATCCCCATCGAGCGCATGTAGTCGGCGATGCGTCGGCCGAGATCGGCGCGCTCTTCCAGCAGAGCGGGAGTGACCGGGTCCGTGAAGTTCCACATGTTCTGCATCAGCCACCACTGCTGATAGACCGGCGACGGGATCCAGGCCCGCGCCTCGGTCTCGGAATAGCCGTACTCCTGCAGCAGCCGGTAGTAGACCATCTCGGACCCGACCGGGAGGAACATCTCGTTGACGCCGTGCATGGCGTTGATGTCGACGAGCTCCCGCCAGTCCTCGAAGGTGCGGAACGGCCCCGAGTAGCCGTCCTCGGTGTCGTTGCCGGAGAACCGGTGCAACACCACAGACGTGCCCTCGATGGGGCGCTTGGGCAGAGGCAGGGAGCCATGGATCGGCGTCTGGTTGCCGGTCCAGGAGACGTCCGCCTTGGCGACCTTCTTCAGGTAGGCGTTGGCCCCCATCAGGACCGCCGGAGTGCTCGTCCCCTCCACCAGGATCCGGCCCCTGTGGGCACTGACCCGATACCGGTCGCCGTCACCGTGATGCACCGACAGCTCGAACCGGGCCGCGTGCCGCTTGCCGAGGATCCTGACGAGAGCCTCGCGGGCCGGGCGCGTTGCACCTTGGCCCGACGAAGCCGCGAAGCCGGGCGGCGCGGCAGTGGCCGGGCCGGTGGCGGTGATCAGACCGAGCAGACCGAGCAGCATCGCCACGACGACGCCGAGGGTGACTCCCCTGATCTGCAGCGGGTGTTGGCGACGACCGCTCGTCGGATGAGCCTGTTGACTGCGTCGCTGGCGCTTCGGCATCGTGCCTCCAGAATTATGCAGAACATTTTCGTAATGTGGGCACATACTCCTCCCGGACATGACGGCGGTCAAGGGGTTTCGGCGGCTACTGACGGAGGAAGGAAGCCGGTAACTTGTTCGTCATGGGCGGAAACCGGGGCGCGCGATGAGGGGAGAGTCGAGCGGAAACGGCGTGCTGCGGCGGCTCAACACGACCGCGGTCCTCGAAGGAGTCCGAGCCGCGGGGCCGGCAGGAGCACGCATCACCGAGCTGGCTGCCGACACCCGGTTGACCCGGCCGACGGTCTCACAGGCGATCGACGAGCTGGCGTCCGCTGCCGTCGTCGAGCCACTGGCCCCGTCGGAACCGTCCGGAGCCGGCCGGCCCGCCACCCGGTACGTGCTGCGCAGCGGGCTGCTGCCCGTGCTCGGGCTGGACATCGGACCCCACCGGGTTGCGGCTGCCATCGTCAACGTCCAGGGTGGATCGCTGGCGCACGAGACGATCGGAGTGCCGCCGGGCGCCGACCCGGCCGCGGTTCGACGTCAGGTCAGCACACTGGTCGATCGCGTACTTCTGGCTGCGGAGCTGCCGGAAGATCGGATCGGAGCGGTGGTTGCCGGGTCGCCCGGTGTCGTCGGCCCCGAGCTAAGCCGGGTGACCATAGCGCCGTCCGCCCCTGGCAACACCGACGCTGGACTCTTCGCCGACCTCGCCGAGCGATTCCCGGCGCGGCTGCTGGTGGAGAACGACGCGAACCTGGCCGCCATCGCGGCCAGCGTCGAGCACCCGGGCCGGACGCTGGTCGTGATCCACTGGGGCGAGCGACTCGGCGCCGGGGTGGTGATCGATGGCGCCCTCCATCGCGGGGCCCACCGAGCGGCCGGCGAGGTCGGCCTGATCCCGGTCTCCGCCGACGGCGTGCAGTTCGACGAGCACGGCCGGGGGCCGCTGGAGCATGCCCTCGGCGCTGCGGGAATCGCCGAGATGGCCAGGGCGGAGGCGTCCCGTCACCCGGGCGGGGCACTGCCGGCCGACCGACCCCTGACGGCCCAGCAGGTCTTCGCCGCGGCCGCGGAGGGCGATCGGGCCGCCGTCGCGGCGGTGTCGGCGGTCGCCAAGAAGATGGTGGAGAGGCTGGCCCCGGTCTTCCTGACGATCGATCCGGATGTCGTGGTCCTCACCGGAGGCGTCGCCAACGCCGGCGAGTTCCTGGTGGACCAGCTTCGCCGGCTTCTGCCCCGGTTCACACTGGTCCCGCCGGAGCTTGCCCTGCTGGTCCCTGCCGACCATGCAGTGCTCGCCGGCGCGCTCACGCTGGCGGCGAGCCGAGCCTGGGACGACCTGATCGCCTCGGTGCAGCCAGGTCACCCCTGGTCGGTCAGCGGGACAGAACCTTCTCGGCCAGCGAGGTGAAGAAACCGAGGCCGTCGGTGCCGGACCCGGTGAGGGTCTCGACCGCGTGCTCGGGGTGCGGCATCAGGCCGACGACGTTGCCGGCCTCGTTGGTGATGCCGGCGATGTCGTTGACCGACCCGTTGGGGTTGACGTCGAGGTAGCGCGCGACGACGCGGCCCTCGCCCTCGAGCCGATTGATGGTGTCGGCGTCGGCGACGTACTGTCCCTCGCCGTTCTTCAGCGGGACCACGATCTCCTGGCCCTCGGTGAAGGCGGAGGTCCAGGCGGTCGAGGCGTTCTCGATGCGCAGCTTCTGGTCGCGGCAGATGAACTTGAGGTGGTCGTTGCGCAGCAGGCCACCAGGAAGCAGGTGGGACTCCACCAGCATCTGGAAGCCGTTGCAGATGCCGAGCACCGGAAGGCCCTTCTGGGCACCCTCGATGACCTCGGTCATGATCGGGGCGAAGCGGGAGATGGCACCGCAGCGCAGGTAGTCACCGTAGGAGAAGCCGCCCGGCAGGATCACCGCGTCGACGCCCTGCAGGTCGTGGTCACCGTGCCACAGCGCAACGGCCTCGTTGCCGCCGACACGGACCGCGCGCTGCGCGTCGACGTCGTCGAGGGTGCCAGGGAACGTGATGACGCCGATCTTCACTGCTCGACCCGAACGACGAAGTTCTCGATCACCGTGTTGGCCAGGAAGGTCTCGGCCAGCTTCTCGATCTGGGCGAGCGCGTCGTCGGTGACCTCGGGGATCTCCAGCTCGAACCGCTTGCCCTGACGGACCTCGGTGACCCCGGTGAACCCGAGCCGCGGCAGGGCGCCGAGTACGGCCTTCCCCTGCGGGTCGAGAATCTCGGGCTTGGGCATGACGTCGACGACAACGCGAGGCATGGCTGCAGTCTAGGTCGGCCCTACGCCGCTCACCTAAACCGTTCGCACCCCGCCCCGCCCGGTCTTTACGATCGATCCTCGTGCGCCATCTGCTGATCGACATCACCCCGCTGCGTACGTCCCCCGCTTTCCGCCGGTTCTTCGTCGGGCGGGCGGTGTCGGGGCTCGGTGGGCAGATCTCGGTGGTCGCGGTGATGTACCAGGTCTGGGAGGCGACCCACAGCCCGTTCTGGTCCGGCAGCGTCGCGCTCGCACGGCTCGTCCCGCTGCTCACGATCGGGCTCTGGGGAGGCGCGGTGGCCGACCGGGCGGACCGGCGCTCGATCCTGCTGGTCACCAACCTCACCCAGCTCGTGCTGGCGCTGCTGCTGATGGCGCAGGCACTCTGGCTGGGCACCTCGCCGTCCTCGCTCGGACTCGTCCTCGTGCTGGTCGCGCTCATGGCCGCCGCCGGCTCGGTCGCTGCCCCTGCGAGCATGAGCGTGATCCCGCGGCTCCTCTCCACCGACCAGGTAGCCGCCGGGCTCGCCCTCAACCGGCTGAGCTTCCAGGGGTCGATGCTCCTCGGCCCGGCGCTGGGCGGGCTGATCATCGGCTACGCCGGCCTCGAGATCGCGTACGCCGTCGATGCGGCCTCCTTCTGCGCCGGGTTCCTCGGGGTCCTCGGCCTCCCCGCTCTCGCGCCCACGACGAGAACGAGGGGTGGCGGAATCCTCGAAGGTCTGCGCTTCGCGGCCACCCAGCCGGTCGTACGCGGCGTGCTCCTCGTCGACCTGGCAGCCACCGTCCTGGCGATGCCCGTGAGCCTGTTCCCGCTGGTCAACGAGGAGAGGTTCGGCGGCGACCCACGTACGCTCGGGCTGTTCCTGACCGCGATCGCGGTCGGCGGGGTGGTGGCCTCTCTCGTCTCCGGTTCGTTCACCGGACGCAGCCGCCCCGGCCTGATCACGATCTGCGCCGCAGCCGTGTGGGGTGCCAGCCTCGGCGCCGTCGGGCTGGTCACCTCACCGTGGCTGTGCCTCGGCCTGCTCGCCGTCGCCGGGGCGGCCGACTCGGTCAGCGTGGTCACCCGCGGCACGCTCATCCAGCTCGCCGTGCCCGACGACCTGCGCGGCCGGACCGCCGCGATCGAGATGATCGTCGGCGCCGGCGGGCCGGAGATCGGCAATCTCCGCGGCGGTGCCGTCGCCCAGCTGACCTCCGGCTCGTTCGCCCTGGTCAGCGGGGGCATCACCTGCCTCCTCGCCCTCGCCGCTGTCGGCGCGACCGCCCGGCCGATGCTCGCCTTCCGGACACCGTCGCGGCGTGTGCGAACCGGCGGGTGACCGCCACCGGAGGAGTCCGGCTCAGGACGGCGGCGCACATCGGGCTTGTCGGGTGTCACCACCCGTGGAGGCCAGCGGTCCCGAAAAGACATGGCCCACCACGTCCCGACACGCAATGATTCAGCGCTCTTGAAGACTGGAGATCCGGCGATGACCGTGCCACACATACGGCTCGATAAACGTGCAGAGCGTCGCAACCATCTCGTGAAGGTGGCGCTCGGCGTCGCGCCACTTGCTGCCTTACTGATGGCCCGGGCGTTCGGCGCCGACGGCAGAGCCATCGAGGTCCTGGTCACCGTCGCTGCTTCCTGGGCTCTGATCGCGGTTGTGATCGTCCTGGTCACGCCGATGATGACCCGACGCCGACGCGTCCTCGCCGAGCGCATTCTTGCGACCCATCCCGATGCCGCCGTCGTCACGGGGTTCGCATCGAAGGGCACCAGGGATCACGCGCGGGCGCTGGGGGTCAACCTGCTCGGCCTCAACAACGGTGCGACGATCGCTCTCGGCGTCCGCCCTGGTCTCATCGAGGTCTGGGGTATGGGCGACACGGAGCCGCGATGGGTCCTCGACCGGAGAGCGGGAGCATTCCAGGTGCGGGTCGAACGGCTCCCTCACGCCGACCGCACCCTCCTGGGCATCCGGATCGCCGACGGTCGCGCTTCCGTCGAGCTCATCCCAGCCGACCGAGGTGGGCGGATCGCCGCGGTCGAGGCGGCTCTCGACGCGCTCGGCGTGGATCGCAACGATCACATCGAACCGTAGGTCGAAGATCGCAGCCACCGGGTGACTGCGATCTTCGAGCTTAAGCGGCGGAGCCCGACGCGCAGGCTGGGCACAAGCGCACCTGACCTTCCCAGCCTCCGAACCGAAGCAGCTCACCGATGCCAGCCGCCGTCCGGCACGGGTCACCGAGCACCTGGCCGTAGGTCAGCCGAACAGTCCGAACCTTGCGGGCGACAGCAGCATCCAGATCACGAGCATGGTCGGCGTCGCGAGCCGCAGCACTGCCATGGAAGGCGCGACCGTCGAGCTCGACGACCAAGCCGTAAGCCGAATAGATGACGTCGCGCTCGACCGAGACGCCCGCGATCGAGTCGCCGACCTGCCGCTCCCCCGCCGGCAGGGCGTGGGCGCGCTCGACGCGGCGCAGGTACTCGCGCTCGAGCACCGAGCACGCACCCGTCTTGAGATCTTCGAGCAGCTCGCCGAGGAGATGCCGATCACGCAACCGTCGACGATGCCCCAGGGCCTCGACCAACGCCCCGGCCCTCAGTGTCCTGCTCTGGACCAGGTCGGCGAGCATCGAGAATGCCTCGTTGACATCGGCAGCCTCCGCGGCCGCGTCGATCGCCGCTTCAGCAATCAGCTGTCGCGGCGGAAAGGCGGCCCAGTCGACGTACCCCTCGAAGCGGGCCCGCCGTCGAACGATCACACCCTCTGGCACGCGCACCGTGCGGCCCATCGGCACCATCACCTCGATCGGCGCCCGCTCGCGCGGCTTCGGCAGCGCAGATCTCCCGGTCAAAGCGGCCGGCCAGCACACCAGCACTGCCGCCCACGCACGCTGGCCCCACGTCGGATTGCCGGTGTGATTGACGTAGACCCCAGGATGGATCGCGGTGAGCTCACGGTTGCGTGCGAGGCGACGGATGTCGTGGTCCTGGGCATGCAGCTCGCGTAGCTGCCTCCTCGAGATGACCCCGCCTTGGACCTCATCGCGCAGCCACTCCATCCCGTCATGGTCGAACGGCTGCCTCGCGTCCCCCGAGTCGCCCATATGACAGTCCTATCCCGAGAATGCCCGGCCTGACCCCACAAACTCGAAGATCGCAGCCACCGGGTGACTGCGATCTTCGAGCTACGGCACTTGCCGACGTACGAAAGACCTACTTGAGCTCGCGCTTGAGGATCTTGCCGGTGGCGGTCATCGGCAGGGCGTCGACGATCTCGACGATGCGCGGGTACTTGTAGGCCGCCATCTGCTCCTTCGACCACGCGACGATCTCCTCGGAGGTCGCGGAGGCGCCGGGCTTGAGGACGAGGACGGCCTTGATCTCCTCACCGTGGGAGTCGTGCGGGACGCCGATCACGGCGGCCAGCGAGACCGCCGGGTGGGTGAGCAGGACCTCTTCGATCTCGCGCGGGTAGACGTTGAAGCCGCCGCGGATGATGAGCTCCTTGGCGCGGTCGACGATGTAGTACCACCCGTCCTCGTCGCGCTTGGCGAGGTCGCCCGAGCGGAACCAGCCGTCCGAGGTGAGCACCTCGGCGGTGGCCTCAGGACGGTCGTAGTAGCCCTTGAAGATGTTGTGGCCCTTGATCGCGATCTCGCCGATCGCGTCGGCGGTCCACTCGATGTCGTCCCACGACGCCGGGTCGATCAGGCGCATCTCGACGCCGGGGATCGGGACACCGATCGAGCCCGGACGCACCGGCTGGCCGTAGAGCGAGAACGACGCCACCGGCGAGGTCTCGGAGAGGCCGTAGCCCTCGAGGATGGTCACGCCGAAGCGCTTCTCGAACTCCTTGTGGATCTCGACCGGGAGGGCCGAGCCACCTGCGGCCGCGACCCGCAGGTTCTTGGCGAGCGTGGCCACGTCGATGTCCTCGGAGAGGGCACCGAGCAGACCCCAGTACATCGTCGGCACACCGGCGAAGAAGGTGACGCTCTCCTTGAGCATCGTCGCCAGCGCCGCCGCGGCGTCGAAGCGCGGCAGGAGCACGACGGTGCCACCGAAGGCGAACGCGCCGTTCTGCACCACGGTCTGACCGAAGGCGTGGAAGAGGGGCAGCACGGCGAGATAGGTGTCGGGACGCTCGGCCGAGGCACCGAAGAGCTCGGCGCCGGCCAGCGCGTTGTCGCGCATGTTGCGGTGGCGCAGCTCGGCGCCCTTGGGCTGCCCGGTGGTGCCGGAGGTGTAGAGGATGACCGCAGTGTCGTCCTCGTCGGTGGCCACGGTCTCGAACGTCGGCGGCTGGGCCCCGATGCCCTGACCGAGCGTGGTCACACCCTCGATCGGCGACGCGGCGGTCGGGTCGGCGGTGATCAGGAAGAGGTTCTCGACCCCGGCCTCCTGCGCACCGGCGTGCGCCTCGGCGCCGATGGCGAGCTCCGGGGTGCCCTCGAAGGCGAAGAGGGCCTTCGCGTCGGAGTCCTTGAGGTGGTAGGCCACCTCGCGTCCCTTGAGCAGCACGTTGAGCGGGACGACGGTGGCTCCGGCCTTGAGGATGCCGAAGTAGACCATCGTGAAGTAGGGCAGGTTCGGGCTCATCAGGGCGACCCGGTCACCCGCGCCGATGCCCTTGCTCGCCAGCAGGTTCGCGACCTGGTTGGCGGCACCGTTGATCTGGGCGTAGTTCAGGCGGATGTCGCCCAGGACGATCGCGGTGCGCTCGGGATAGCTCGCCGCGGAGTCTTCGAGCAGCGAAGCGAGGTTGTACGTGGACACATGGCCTCCAGTGGTGTGCGTGTTACGCGTCACAACTTACCCGCAGGTAGCCACCCGAGAAACAGCGTCCTCGGTTTTTAGTGCGACACGTGTCTCAGAATCGGTGCCCGGTCAGCTTCTCGTACGCCTCGACGTACTTAGCCCGCGTGCGCGCGACGATCTCCTCGGGAAGGTCCGGCGGCGGACCACCGGCGGCCCGGTCCCAGCCGGACTCGGGCGAGAGCAGCCAGCGGCGGATCACGTCCTTGTCGAAGCTGGGGATCGCGCTGCCCGGGTGCCACTGCGACGCGTCCCAGTATCGGGAGGAGTCGGGAGTGAGCACCTCGTCGGCGAGCACGATCGTGCGGATGCCCAGGTCGTCCTGGCGTACGCCGAACTCGAACTTCGTGTCGGCCAGGATGAGGCCGCAGCCGCGGGCGATCTCGTCGGCGCGCTGGTAGACCGCCAGGGTCAGCCGGCGCACCGCGGAGGCGTCGTCCTCGCCGATCAGCTTGGAGATGTATTCGTAGGTGACGTTCTCGTCGTGGTCGCCGAGCTCGGCCTTGGTGGCCGGGGTGAAGATCGGCGGGGTGAGCCGGGAGCCGTCGACCAGGCCTCCCGGGAGGCGGATGCCGCAGACCTCGCCGGTGGACTCGTACTCACGCAGGCCCGAGCCGGTCAGGTAGCCGCGCGCGACGCACTCGACGGGCAGCATGTGAAGCTTCTGGGCAACCACCGCACGGCCGGCCACCGACTCCGGCACGTCGGTCGAGAGGACGTGGGTCGGCACCAGGTCCTCGAACTGCTCGAACCACCACAGCGACAGCCGGGTGAGGATCTCGCCCTTGTCCGGGATGACCGCGTCGAAGACGTGGTCGAAGGCCGAGATGCGGTCGCTGGCGACCATCAGGAGCTGGCCGGCGTACGGACCCTCCTCCAGCTCGTAGAGGTCGCGCACCTTGCCGGAGTGGAGGTGCTTCGTGCCCGGGATCGCCGGCGCCGGGGGGATGTTGAGTTCAGCCACGGGATCAGCCTAAGAGATGGTCTTCCGAATCCGTTTCTCGCTTAAGTAGACTGTTTCGAGCGATTTAAGCGGGAGGGCCGCGCATGGAACGACGACCACAGCCAGATTTCTTGATCATCGGGGCACCGAAAGCCGGGACCACAGCCCTGCACTCGGCGCTGGCGAGGCACCCACAGGTGTTCGCCACGACACCGAAGGAGCCGAAGTACTGGCTCTGCGACGACGCTCCGCCGCCGCACTGGCGCGGCCCCGGCGACAAGCACTCCCAGCAGGAGTGGGTCTGGCGGCGCACGGACTACGACCGACTCTTCGACGCCGCCCCCGAGCACGCGGTCCGGGGCGAGAGCACGCCGTTCTACCTCTGGTCCACCAGCGCCCAGCGGCGGATCGCCCGGGAGCTTCCGGAGGTGAAGCTGATCGCCGTCGTGCGCGACCCGATCGACCGCGCCTACTCCAACTGGATGCACCTGTGGTGCGACGGGCTGGAGCCCGTCGCCGACTTCCCCACGGCGTTCCGGCTCCAGGACGAGCGCGCCCACCACGGCTGGGCGCCGTTCTGGCGCTACCGCGAGCTCGGGCTCTACGGCCGGCAGCTCGACCACCTCTACGGGCTGGTCGGCGAGGACCGGGTGCTGGTGGTGCGCTACCGCGACATCGTCGACGAGCCCGCCGCGACCGTCGACCGCGCCTGCCGATTCCTCGGCATCGAGCAGGGCCACGTCGACCACATCCCGAAGGACAACCACAGGACGTACGTCGAACCCGGCTGGCGCCCGAAGGCGCTCGGTCCGGTGATCAGGGGCGGCGCCTGGCTCGGTCAGTTCGCTCCGCCGGAGGTGTGGCGTCGGAGCTACCCGCCGCTGCTGCGTCAGCTCTCCGGGCCGGGCGACCACCACCGGCCCCGGCTGACGCCGGAGCAGCGCGAGCAGCTGCTGCCCGCGTTCGCCGAGGACATCGAGCTGCTCACCAAGGTGAGCGGTCAGGACTTCTCCGACTGGCTCTCCACCGCGAGCCGGGGATCGTTCCAGGAGCGCGCGAGGCTCGCGGAGAACCTCAGCGAACCAGCGTGATCAGGTCGTGGGCGCCGTCCTCACGGGCGGCCTCCACGTAGTAGCGAATTCTTCCGTCGGGCAGCGGAACGGCGCTGGCGTAGCGGAAGGCGCCGTCGGAGTGCGGGCTCGCGATCGGGGCCGCCTCGGCGTCGGCGACGAGCTGGGTGCCGTCCCAGCGGGCGATGCCGGTGGTCTCGTACCAGTTGGACTCGGCGTCGGCGCGGCCGTCGTAGAGGACGACGAGCGGGTCATGGGAGACGACCGTGGTGACCCGGGCCCCGCGGGCGTCCCAGCGACCGGGCCGGCCGGCGAGAACCTCGCCGTCGTCGTGCCACTCCAAGCCGTCGGTGGAGGTGAGGTAGCGGGTCGTCATCCGGTCCTCGTGGCCGGGCTCGGTGAGCGGGTGGCAGCAGAGCCACATCTGCCAGGTCTGGGTCACCGGGTCGATCGCGATCACCGGGTCCTTGACCGCGACGGTGTCGCTGCCAGGATGGACGACCTGGCGGCGGCCCTCGGGGAGCCCCTCGACGGTGTCGGCGGTGAGGCTGTCGACCCACCAGTGCTTGGAGTCCCAGGTGGCGCAGGAGAGGTAGAGCCGCCAGCCTCCGCCGTCGGGAAGCGGCACCAGCACGGGTCGCTCCAGGGATTCGCAGCCGAACTGGTCGCGGTGGACCTCGGTCACGATCTCGAACCGCACCCCGTCGGTCGACCGGGCGACGCTCACCGTCACCCCGCGCCCGTCCGAGAGCGGCCGCCGGTTGCGCCAGGTCAGCCAGAAGACCCCGTCGACGAGGACCGCACTCGCGGCGCCGGCCCAGTTGCCCGGGCCTTCGCCGGGTGCCGGGATGACGAGCTCAGCACCGTCGTAGGACGGCAGGGACGGCAGCACACCGATGGTCATGGAGTCATCTTAGTCGAGTCATTCACTCGCCTAAGGATCCACGCCGGGGTGGGGCAGAGCTGTAACACGTCGTTCGTAGAACTACTCGCCCGATCGGAACGACCGGATAGTCCGACAAACAGCGTGTTACATCTCCGCCCGCTGTGGCATCGTTCGAGCCATGGCCGAGACAGCTGATCAGATCTACGCCCGCGTCCAGGCCGGCGGCGACCTGCCCGTGCCGAGCGTGACCGAGTGGGACGTCTTCCCGTGGGTCGTACGCGACGGCGAGATCGCCCCCAAACCGCTCGCTCCCCCGGCTCCCGAGGAGCCGCGCGGCGGCGAGGACGGGGTGGACTGCAACCTGTGCGGCACCGATCTGCCCGGCGTGATCTGGCAGGACGAGAGCTGGCGGGTGAAGCACCTGAAGCAGTCCGGTCTGCCGCTGGTGCTGATCCTCGAGCCGCTCGAGCACTACGACCTGCCCGATCTCGACGAGCACCAGGCGGCCGAGTTCGGCGTCCTCACGGTGCGGATCGCCCGGATCGTGGAGAGCCTGCCCAACATCGCCCGCTGCCACGCGATGCGGATCGGCGACGGCGCCGAGCACCTGCACATGTGGTTCCTGGCCCGCTCGAAAGACCTGCTCTCCGTACGCGGCAGCTTCTCGCCCGACTGGGACGACATCCTCCCGCCCGGCCCCGAGGAGATCTGGCGCGCCGACCTCGCCGAGGTCGCCCGCAAGCTCGCCACCCACGGCGGCGAGGCCCTGGTCTGATGGACCTGACCGACGAGGCGGACGTACGTCGCCTGCTGGACGTGATCGAGCAGGAGATCGTCCCGCTGACCCGTGCCGGCGTGGCCGCGGGCAACAAGATCTTCGGCGCCGCGATCGTGCGCCGCGCGGACCTCTCGACGGTGGTCGCCGAGACCAACAACGAGACCGAGAACCCGCTGTGGCACGGGGAGATCCATGCCATCAAGCGCTTCTTCGAGCTGCCGGCCGAGGACCGGCCGGCACCCGCCGACTGCCTGCTGCTGGCGACCCACGAGCCGTGCTCGCTGTGCCTGTCGGGGATCGCCTGGTCAGGGTTCCCCGAGTTCGCCTACCTCTTCAGCCACCAGGACTCGGCCGACTCCTTCGCGATCCCCTACGACCTGGCGATCCTGAAGGGCGTCTACGCCGTCCCGGACCCCGACCGCGACGAGGTGGCCCCGGGACGCGACCTCTACAACCGCACCAACGCCTACTTCGTCAGCACCGGGCTCGCCCCGCTCGCCGACCCCAACCAGCTCGTCCGGATCGCCGGGACCTACGACGAGCTCTCCGCGGCGTACCAGGAGAGGAAGGGCGGCGGCGCGATCGCGCACCCCTGACGTACGACTCAGTCGCCGCTGCGCCAGCGGAGCAGCCCCGCCGCGGCGGAGAGCACCACGACCACGGCGCCGTAGACGTAGGTCGTGGTCGCGAGGCCGATCTGGGGCGTCAGCACCCCGGCGATGACGGCGGGGACACCGAAGGCCAGGTAGGACACGATGAAGATCACCGCGAAGACCTCGGCCCGCTCGTGGGCGGGGAGCAGCGGCATGATCGTGCGCAGGATGCCGAAGAAGGCCGTGCCGAAGCCGGTGCCCGCGACGACCACGGCGACGAGGTAGGCCGTCGCCGAACCGGTCGCGAGGGCGAGCAGGCTGAGCACCGTGCCGACGGCCAGAGCGGCCGTGCCGTAGAGCGTCGTCGCTCGCGCCGTCCGATTCCGGAAGGCGTACGCAGCCACCGCTCCCGCACCGGCCAGGGCCCCGATCGCCAGCCCCTGGAGGATGTGGCTGGAGGCGCCCAGCTCGGTGCGTACGATCGCCGCACCGAGCGAGAGGAACAGCCCACCGGTGGCCCAGCCGGCGAAGATCGCCGGGGCGCTGCGGGCGAGCAGGCCCCGGATCGCCGAAGGCACCGCGATCCGCGGACGTAGCGAGGCGACCAGCCCCTCGTGACGTGGCGCGGTCTCCGGGGCGAGCCACACTCCCGCCGCGAGCAGGAGGGAGAGCACGACGAGGGCGTCGAACACGATGAGCCGCGCGTCGCCGCTCGCCTGGAGGGCCACGCCGGCTACGACGGCACCGACCGCCAGGCCGGCCATCGGCGCGACGGCGTTGACCACCGCCGCCGAGCCGGGCCGCGAGGGTCGTTCGAAGTCGGCCACCGCGGCCGAGAGGGTCGAGAGCAGCAGGCCGCTCGCGACCCCCTGCAGGATCCGCGCCTCGAACAGGACGGCGGCGGTGTCGGCACCCTGGAACAGCGCGAAGCTGGCCGCCAGCAGGAGGAACCCGACGGTCACCACCGGACGCCGGCCGACGTGGTCGGAGACCGAGCCGAACACGAGCAGGGTGGCCAGCAGGGCCACGGCGTAGACGGCGAAGACCGCCGTCATCACCCAGGGCTGCAGCCCGAGGTCCACCTGGAGATCGGGATAGAAGGGCGAGGGAGCGCTGGCCCCAGCCATCATCAGCACGACCGCCCCGAGGGCCACTCCCGCGCCGAGTCGCCGGCCGACGACGGCGCCCGTCGTCGTACCGCTCACTACCTCTGCCGACATCACCACTCCATCCATCGTTCGAATTATTTCGAACCTTTTAGGAGAGTACGTGCCTTCCACTGACTGTGCAACTATTATCGAACCATGAGTTCTTCCCCGGACCTTCCGCATCCCGAGCGGTCGGAGATCTCACTGACGACCGTGCTCTTCGCGCTCAGCGACCCCGAGCGCCTGGCGATCGCCCGCCAACTGGTCGACGGACCTCTCGACATGGCGGAGTGCCACCTGAGCAACCCGGACGTGCCGAAGTCGACCAAGTCGCACCTGATGAAGGTGCTGCGTACGGCGGGCGTGGTCCGCAACGAGGCCAACGGCCGCGCCCGGCGCCTCTCGCTGCGGCGCGAGGACCTCGACGCGCGGTTCCCGGGGCTTCTCGATGCCGTGCTCTCGGCCGAGAAGGACGGCGTGAACCCCTAACCGCGGCGCCAGGGCGCCGGGCGGCCGTGCAGGAACCACTCCATGTTGCGAGTGATCCACGGCAGCCCGAAGTACGTCATGAACGGCAGCGTCACGACCATCACCCCGAGCACCTTCAGCGGCAACGCCCACCCGCCGACGACCGGCCCGAGCACCCAGTTGGCGAGCAGGCTGACCGGGAAGAACATCAGGAAGATCGTGATCGTCTGCTTCCACCTCGGCGGCGGCGTCGCGATCCCGGAGACCTGCTCGACGTCATAGGTGCTCGGCGGGTCGAACCAGCCCTCGATACCCGTACGCCGCTCGATCCGGGTCTCCTCCACGAACGGCTCCCCCGCGCCCAGCCACCAGCCGCGCTGGCGGCTGGTGTCCCAGCTCCCCAGGGTCTCGTGGGAGTCGAAGCGGTAGAGCAGGTGCCACTGGTCGGAGTCCGGCGCCGGCCGCACCCAGCCCGCTCCGAGGAACCCGGGGAACTCGCTGGCCAGCCGGATCCCCGCCTGCATCCAGGCGACCATCTCGTCGCGGCGCTCCACGGAGACTCGACGGGCGATGGTCACGGTTACCGGATCGGACATGCCGTCCATCGTCGCAGGCAGGTACGCCACGTCCCCAGCCCTCGCATAGGTTTGCGGCATGTCTGTGGTGAAGATCAATGCAATCCAGGTTCCGGAGGGTGCGGGCGCCGAGCTCGAGAAGCGATTCGCGGCCCGGGCGGGGACGGTCGACAAGTCGCCCGGCTTCCTCGGCTTCCAGCTGCTGCGCCCGGTCGCGGGCGACGACCGCTACTTCGTCGTCACCCACTGGGACTCCGAGGAGTCCTTCGCCGCCTGGCGCGACGGGGACGCCCGGGCCGCCCACGCGACCCCGCCGGGCGAGGCACCGCGCAAGCCGGTCTCCACCGGCGCCGACCTGCTGGAGTTCGAGGTCGTGCTGGACGTCAAGCCGGCCTGACGTCGGAGGCGCCGGGGATGCTGAAGCCTCCTCGGCGCTCCAGGACCTGCTCAGGCCGGCTGGAGCGCCGGGACGACGTACTCCCTGGTCAGCGGGGCGAAGTCGGCGCCCTCGGTGATCTCGGCGAGCGTCGCCCAGCGCAGCTCTGCGATCTCGGCAGCGGCGTCCGGCGTCACCTCGCCGGTCCAGGTGAAGACCGTCGAGCGCACCAGATGACCGGGCTCGTTGGCGGCGGCCGCCTCGAACTCACCGAGCAGGGTGAGGTCCTCGACCCGGAGCCGTACGCCGAGCTCCTCCGCCACCTCGCGGACGGCCGCCTGCGCGGCCGACTCCCCCGGCTCCAGCTTTCCGCCGGGGAGCATGAAGCTCGCGGTGCCGTTCTTGCGGACGGTCAGCATCCGCCCGTCACCGTCGCGGAAGACGACCGCCGCGACGGTGATCACGGGACCCATCACCGGGCTCAGAGGATCTCGCCGGGCACGTAGGCGGCTGCCTCGGGGTGGCGAGCAGTGACGGCTTCCACGCGGCGTACGACCTCCTGGACCTGCGCGACGGCGGCACCGGTGAACTCGATCGGCGCCGCGACGAGCGACTGGATCTGGTCCTCGGTCAGGCCCAGGCGCGGGTCGGCGCCGAGCTTGGCGAAGACGTCGTTCTCCACCTGGCCCTTGCGCATCGACAGCGCGGTGCCGACGGCGGCCTCCTTGATCGCCTCGTGCGCCTCCTCGCGACCGACGCCGTTGCGGACGGCGGCCATCAGGACCTTGGTGGTCGCCAGGAACGGCAGGTAACGGTCGAGCTCGCGCTGGATGACCGCGGGGAACGCCCCGAACTCGTCCAAGACCGTCAGGAAGGTCTGGAAGAGGCCGTCGGCGGCGAAGAAGGCGTCCGGGAGCGCGACCCGGCGGACGACCGAGTCGGAGACGTCGCCCTCGTTCCACTGGTCGCCGGCCAGCTCGGAGATCATCGAGAGGTAGCCGCGGAGCACGACCGAGAGGCCGTTGACCCGCTCGGTGGAGCGCGAGTTCATCTTGTGCGGCATCGCGCTCGAGCCGACCTGGCCCTCCTTGAAGCCCTCGGTGACCAGCTCGTTGCCGGCCATCAGCCGGATCGTGGTCGACAGGTTGGACGGACCGGAGATCAGCTGGACCAGCGCCGAGACCGCGTCGAAGTCGAGGGAGCGCGGGTAGACCTGGCCGACGCTGGTGAAGACGTTCTCGAAGCCGAGGTGGGCCGCGACCCGCTCCTCGAGCACCGCCAGCTTGTCCGCGTCACCGTCGAGCAGGTCGAGCATGTCCTGGGCGGTGCCCATCGGGCCCTTGATCCCGCGCAGCGGGTAGCGGGCGATGAGCTCCTCGAGCCGCTGGAGCCCGACGAGCATCTCGTCGGCGACGGTCGCGAACCGCTTGCCGAGAGTGGTCGCCTGGGCCGCGACGTTGTGGCTGCGGCCGGCCATCACGGTGGTCTCGTGCTCGGTTGCGAGCCGCGCCAGGCGGGCCAGCGTCGCGACGGCACGGTCGCGGATCAGCTTCAGGCTGGAGAGGACCTGGAGCTGCTCGACGTTCTCGGTCAGGTCGCGGCTGGTCATGCCCTTGTGAATGTGCTCGTGGCCGGCCAGCGCGGCGAACTCCTCGATCCGCGCCTTCACGTCGTGGCGGGTGATCCGCTCACGGGCCGCGATCGAGTCGAGGTCGACACCGGACTCACCCTGGGCGACGACCTTCTCGTACGCCTCCACCACCCCGTCGGGGACGTCGATGCCGAGATCCTTCTGGGCCTTGAGCACCGCGACCCAGAGCTGACGCTCCAGGACGATCTTGTGCTCGGGACTCCAGATCCCGGCGAGGTCGGCCGCGGCATAGCGGTTGGCGAGAACGTTGGGCACCACAGTCACGGAGGATATTCTCCCATGCTCCATGCCCACCCCCACTAACGTGGCGGTATGGCCCTGCGGATCCTCGCCAGCCGGCCCGATCCGGCGATCTACACCCTGCCCTGGTCACTCCCCCTGGAGGACTGGCCGGACGACGTCGTGGTGCCCCTGACCCGCGGGCTGAGTCGCCATGTCGTACGCATCGTGCGAGTGCGCAACAACATCTACGCGGTCAAGGAGACCCAGGCCGACATCGCCCGCCGCGAGTACGACATGCTGCGCGAGCTCCAGCGCCTCGGCCTGCCGACCGTGGTCGCCAAGAGCGTCGTCACCGGTCGCAAGGACCACGACGGCAACGACCTCAACGCCGCCCTGATGACCGAGCACCTCACCTACTCGCTCCCCTACCGCGCCCTGTTCGAGCGGGGCCTGGCCGCCGACCGGCTGCCGAGCCTGATCGACGCCCTCGTCGTCCTGCTCGTACGCCTCCATCTGGCCGGCTTCTACTGGGGCGACGTGTCCTTGTCGAACGTCCTGTTCGTGCGCGACGCGGCTGGCTTCGCCGCCTACCTGGTCGATGCCGAGACCGGTGAGCTGAAGCCCGAGCTCTCCGACCGGCTGCGGGAGTACGACCTCGAGGTCGCCTACCAGAACATCTACGGCGAGCTGCTCGACCTGCAGGCGAGCGAGTCGCTGCCGGAGGCCTTCCCGATCGACGCGATCGTCGAGCGGCTGCAGAGCCGCTATGACGCGCTGTGGCGCGAGCTCACCGAGGAGCAGGTCTTCTCCGCCGAGGAGATGTGGCACATCGAGCAGCGCATCGAGCGCCTCCACGACCTCGGCTTCGACGTCGAGGAGCTCGACATCACCACCAGCGAGGACGGCGACACCGTCGCCCTCCGCCCGCGGGTGGTCGAGCTCGGCCACCACCGCCGCGAGCTGCGTACGCTGACCGGGCTCGACGTCCAGGACGCCCAGGCACGGCGGATCCTCAACGACATCTCCGCCTTCCGCGCCACCCGCGAGCTCGGCGACCGACCGATCGAGGTCGCCGCGAGCCGCTGGCTGCGCGAGGTCTACGAGCCCATCGTCTCGATGCGGCCGCCCGGCGCCGCCGCCAAGCTCACCGCGGCGCAGACGTTCCACGAGATCCTCGAGCACCGCTGGGTGCTCTCCCAGTTCGCCGGCGAGTGGGTCAAGCTCATCAACGCCGCCGAGTCCTACTACGAGGACGTCATCCAGCACCGCCCCGACGAGGCCGTCACCCCACCGAGCGCGGAGTTGTGGGGATGTGTGTGGCCGATTATACCCCCGCCAGGTAACAAACCCCCCGGGGGTATAGGGGGGGCCGGGCGATTCGGAAACACGGGCC
>NZ_JBHWLY010000080.1:0-26583 GCF_042730435.1 Nocardioides sp. NPDC059952
GTGTCAAGGACCGCGAAGCGGCCGGCGAAGCCGGCGGCCGAAGGCCGTCCTTTACTCCGGGGCCCGTCGAGAAGACCCTCAAAGCAAGGGTCGGCGGCCCACAGTCCCCCGCAAAACAGACGCCTAAGTAAGCGCCCGATCAAACTGCTCCTCAGTGATCGCCGGAGCCCCAAAGGCAGAAGGCGCATCCCGCCGAGTCCGCAGCCCGTCGAGCACGAGCGTGACGTAGCGCCGCCACAGCTCAGGCGCAACGTCCCGGGTGTGATGAGTGACCGCCCCGAGCATCAGCTGGATGAGCGGGAAGTCGACGGGCGAGAGATCGTCCCGGAGCTCACCAGCCTCCTGGGCGCGGGTGATCAGGGCGGTGGTGGCAGGCTGGAATCCGTTGCGCGCGTCGACAAAAGCGTCGGCGGTGCCGCGGTTGCGCTCGAGGACGAGCTCGCGGAGCCCGCGGTTCTCGGCGAAGTCGCGGGCGGAGGCGACGAAGAACTCCTCGAAGCCCTCCCAGGGATCGGGGTTGGTCAGCGCCTTCTCGGCGTGCTCGGCAAGGCGTCGTACGGCCCCCATGAGCACGGCCTCGATGAGCTCCTCGCGGTTGGCGAAGCGGCGGTAGACGGTGCCGACGCCGACACCGGCATGACGGGCGACGTCGTCGAGCGTCACGTCGATGCCTCGGGACGCGAAGAGCTCCTGGGCGGCGGCGATGAGCCGCTGGCGGTTGCGCTCGGCGTCGGCGCGCAGGGGCCGGGTGCGCTGGGTCGGGGACGTACTCATGACTCCATCCTAACAAAATGGAGGACGCATCTCCGGTTAGTGCTACGCTCGAATCTAACCGGAGAAAGTGTCTCCGCTTGGGAGGAGAGATGACCATGGCCACGCCACGTGCGTTGATCGTCGGGATGGGCATCGCGGGGCTGGCGACCGCGATGCGGCTGCGCGAGGTCGGCTGGGAGCCGGTGATCGTGGAACGTGCCCCGGAACGCCGGTCGGCCGGCTACTTCGTCGGACTGTTCGAGACCGGCCGCGCGACCGCGCAGCGCATGGGTGTGCTCGACGCGATCGGGAACCGTACGGACCGGGACGGGATGACGTACGACGTCGACCGGTCCGGCACGAAGCGCCGGCCGGGCATGGGCTACGCCGACCTGCCCGGCGATCCACGTCTCATCCTGCGCGGCGACATCGAGTCGGCGCTCTACGACCAGGCCGCCGGGACCACCGAGATCCGGTACGGCACCAGCCCCGCCGCCATCGAAGAGCATGCCGACGGGATCGACGTGACCCTGCGGACCACCGACGGCCACGAGAGCACCGAACGCTTCGACCTCGTCGTGGGCGCCGACGGCCTCCGCTCGACCGTACGCCGCCTGGTCTTCGGCCCTGACGAGGAGCTGATGCGGCCGCTGAACCACATCATCGGCGTGGCTCTCCTCGAGGAGCAGGTGCCGGGCTTCGGGCCGTCCGACGGCCTCATCCTCGCCGAGGAGGGCCGCTCGGTGTGGGTGTTCGGCTTCGCCGACCACACGCCGACCGTGATGTTCTCCTACCGGACCGTCGACGAGAGCGCCCAGTTCCAGGGCGCGCCGATCGACCGGCTCCGCGACGCCTTCGGCCCCGAGCAGGCGGGACCGATCCTGGAGAACCTCTTCGACCAGTTCGAGGCCGCCGAGGACAGCCTGTTCGACTCGGTCCACCAGGTCGTGATGCCGACCTGGCACACCGACCGAGTCGTCCTGGTCGGCGACGCGGCCTGGTGCCTGACGCTCTACTCCGGGATGGGTGCCTCGACCGGCATCGCGGGTGCCGACCTGCTCGGCACGACGCTCGCTCGCAACCCCGGCAACACCGCGCGGGCGCTGCGGGAGTGGGAGCAGCGCCTGCGGCCGTTCATCGAGGTGCAGCAGCGCTCGGGACGTACCGACGGGCTGGCCATGTTCGTGCCCCAGACCAGGCGCGACCTGTTGATGCGCAACACGATGTCGCTGATCGGCGGCAACAAGGTCACCAGGGGTGCGTTCCGGTCGATGATCGCCGGCAAGTTCAAGGAGAAGTCGCTCGACGTCGCCGCGCCGTGACGCGTCCGGGTCAGCTCTTCCTGAGGAGCGCGGCGAGCAGACCGACCCCGCCGCCGACGATCCAGGGGAGCGGGAGGAGCCAGCGGAGGTCCTCGATGTCATGGATGACGACGGTGCCGCTGACGATCATGGCCCAGACGACGACGAAGACGAGGAACGCGAGGCCCATCACCAGGTGGCCGATGTTGACCGGGTGGCGACCGGTCGGCTTCTCCGCGGACGCCTGGTCCTCGAAGCGTGGCGGGGGAGCGTAGTCGTAGCTCACCGGATGCTCCTCTCGGGAGTGTCGACGAAGCGTACGGCTCGGGGGTCGCTCTCCTCGTAGACGTTGATCGCGCCGAGCTCCGCCGTCGCCGTCAGCCGAAGGTCGGCGTCCTTTGCGAGGCCGGGCTCGCTGCCTTCCTCGCCGGCGACGTGCGTACGGGTCAGGACGAAGCCGCCGACGTCGCTGCGGGTCTCGTCGAAGACCTTCGCTTCGCCCAGAGCACCCATGGTGGCCTCGACCGAGACGGTGGCGTCGTCGGGGACGATCACGGTGATCTCCCCGAGCGTGCTGGTGATGTCCAGGTCGCGGCCCTCGAGCGTCTTCGGGTCGATGGCGCTCATGTCCAGGACGATCTCGCCGGCGTCGACCACGTAGGAGCTCTCCAGCGCGGCGACGGTCCGAGGGTGGGCCTCGACGCTGCTGCCGGTATCGAAGTCCGACGGGTCGATCATCGTGAGCGGCAGCGCGACCAGAGCCATCAGGCCGAGGAACATCAGTCCGCCCGCCCGGCCCCAGAACGCGCCGAGCACGAGGAAGCCACCGAAGACGGCCAGCAGCGCCGCCGGGTAGGCGCTGGTCGGGATCGGCGCCCAGTCGGCGACGTCGACGAGCCCGAGGATCCCCACGACCAGCGCGGCGACCGCGATGGCGCGACCGAACAGCAGCGGCGGACGCCGGCGGCCGGTCCGGACGAGGGGCGTGCTGGGATCGTAGGATCCGGGTGGCCACGGCGCCGGAAGAGAATGTGTCTGAGCTGCGGGAACGTCCATGCTCGTGGTTGCCGGCGACGCGGCAGGGGTCGGCGGAGGTCCGCCGCGCTTGCGGCCCCACTTGCCGCGGTTGGCGTACCAGAGCGCGACGACCCCGAGCACCGCGAGCCAGAACCAGGGGATGCTGGTGTCGCCGAACGCGTCCCCGAGCAGCGAGATCGCCGCGATCCCGCCGGCGATCCAGAGCAGGAGGTTGCGGGCAGGTGGCCCGACGGGGATCATCCCGTCCTCGGCGCCGTCCTCGGGCACCAGCACCCAGGCCGCGACGTACACGATCCCGCCGGCGCCGCCGAAGAACACCGCGACCACCAGCATCACCCGCACCAGCAGGGGGTCGACGTCGAAGTGGCGTGCGATCCCACCCGCGACGCCGGCGATGTGCCGTCCCTCCGGAGAGGCATGGGTCGTACGCCGCAGGCCACTGAGGTTGCGCAGCTGCTCGCCACTGGGGCGGGTGCGCTTCTCGGAGACAGGCGGAGGCGGCTCCGGGGTGGGAGGCAGGGGTGCCTCGGGCGGGATCGTCACACCCCTACTCTGACTCCTTCGCACCCCGCAGGCCATCAGGGACGGCCCTGAGTTCTCGATGAGCAAGGATCAGGGTGAATCCTCATGGCATGTGCCCGCGGTTGGTGTGACGATGGTTGTCATCATGACGACAACCCATGCGCCGACGGAGCTGCCGGCCCCGCCGCCGCCACCGCCCCCAGCGGTACGCCGCGCCTACCGTGACACCGACGCCTCGGTGATCGGCGGCGTGGCTGCCGGCCTGGCCGAGCACCTCGGCCTGCCGGTCCTGGCCGTGCGCGCGTTCTTCGTGGTGACCGCGGTCTTCAGCGGCTTCGGCGTGCTGCTCTACGCCGCCCTGTGGATCTTCATCCCCGCCGCTCCCCACCTGGAGCAGTCCACGCCGGGTGGCGAGAGCGCCACTCGCGGCGGCCGCCGGCCGTCCTCACGCCCGGGAGGCGTCGACAAGGGGCCGGCGATCGCGTTGCTCGCGCTCGGGTTCGGTGCCGTCGTGCTCTTCGACACGCTGCTCGGCGCCGGTGCGCTGATCTGGCCGGCGATGCTCGGTGTCGCGGGCGTCGCGCTGCTGTGGCGCCAGGCCGATGCCGCCCAGCGGGAGCGCTGGATCGACGGCACCGGGCGCCTCGACCTGGTCCGGATGGTCTTCGGCAAGGGCGGCTGGCGGGCGTACGTCCGGGTCGGGGTCGGCGTCGGGCTGATGCTCTTCGCGGTGATCCTCGCCGGTGGCCAGCTCGACCTCGGCAACGCCACCGCGCTGGTCATCGCCGGGCTGATCGTGCTCGCCGCAGGATTCCTCGTCGCCGGGCCGTGGGTGCGCCAGCTCGCCAGCGACCTGGGCAGCGAGCGCGAGGAGCGGATCCGGAGCCAGGAGCGCGCCGACATGGCCGCTCACCTGCACGACTCGGTCCTCCAGACCCTGGCCCTGATCCAGCGCAACTCCGGCGATCCCGCGATGGTGCAGAAGCTGGCCCGCGCCCAGGAGCGCGACCTGCGCGAATGGCTCTTCTCGACTCCCGCCCAGGCCGATGAGACGTTCGCGGCCGCGCTGAAGGCAGCCTCCGCCGAGGTCGAGGACGCCCACGGCGTGACCGTCGACGTGGTGGTCGTCGGCGACGGTCCCTTCGACGAGACCGTGCGCCCGATCGTCGCCGCCACCCGCGAGGCCGTCACCAACGCCGCCAAGCACGCCGGCACCGGCCGCGTCGACGTCTACGCCGAAGCGACCGACGAGGCCTACGAGGTCTTCGTCCGCGACCGGGGCGAAGGCTTCGTCCTGGACGAGGTCTCCGCCGACCGGCACGGCGTACGCGACAGCATCATCGACCGGATGTCGCGCCACGGCGGGTCGGCTGTGGTGAGATCGTCACCAGGTGAAGGCACCGAGGTGCGGCTGAAGCAGCCTCGTACGAAGGAGGCTGGGTATGAAGGAGAACGGACATGAGTGAGGTCAAGGTCGTCATCGTCGACGACCACGCGATGTTCCGCACGGGCGTACGCGCCGAGCTGAGCCGGTCGCCGGTGATCCGGATCGTCGGCGAGGCCGAGGACGTCGACACGGCGGTCAAGGCGATCGCCGAGGGCAAGCCCGACGTGGTGCTGCTCGACGTACATCTTCCCGGTGGCGGCGGTGTCGAGGTGATGCGCAAGGCGCCCGCCGTCGACGGCTCGCCGCGCTACCTCGCCCTGTCGGTCTCCGACGCGGCCGAGGACGTCATCGGCACCATCCGCGGGGGTGCCCGCGGCTACGTCACCAAGACCATCACCGGCGCCGAGCTGGTCGCCGCGATCCAGCGGGTCTCCGGGGGAGACGCGGTCTTCTCCCCGCGCCTGGCCGGCTTCGTGCTCGACGCCTTCGCCGGCACCATCGCCATCGCCGACATCGACGAGGATCTCGACCGCCTGACCGAACGAGAGCGCGAGGTGATGCGCCTCATCGCGCGCGGCTACTCCTACAAGGAGGTCGCCGGCGAGCTGTTCATCTCGATCAAGACGGTCGAGACCCACATGTCCAACGTGCTGCGCAAGCTGCAACTGTCGAGCCGTCACGAGCTCACCCGCTGGGCCAACGACCGCCGCCTGCTCTGAGGGGCCTAGGCAGGCTCGGGTGGGCGGGCCTCCATGAGGTGGGCGAGCTCGTCGGTCTCCGAGTCGGTCAGCGTCGTGAAGCTGTCGCCACGCAGGATCTGCATCGTGCCGTCGGAGATGTCCAGGAACAGGCCCACGAGACGTACGTCCCGGCCTTCCAGGATCTCCCCGAGACGGTCGATCATCACCGCGACGTTGACCTGGGACACCTGGTCGATCTCGCTCCGGCCGGCCGCGGCGGCCGCGGCGCCGACCGGGTGCCCGGCCTGCCACTCCTGGATCGCCGGAGCGGCGTGGCGCAGCCAGTCGCCGACCGGCCCGGAGGGCACCGTCCCGGCCTGGGTGCTCGCCAGCGCCGAGGTCATCGCCCCACAACGTGAGTGCCCGCAGACGACGACGGTGTTGATGCCGAGGTCGTCCACGCCGAACAGCATCGGCGCCGCGACCGAGCTGTCCGGGCTGCCGGGCTCGGGCACGAGGTTGCCCATGGTGCGCACCGTCAGCAGGTCGCCCGGACCGCTCGAGGTGATCAGGTTCGGCACCACCCGGGAGTCGACGCAGGTCAGGAAGACCGCGTGCGGCTCCTGGCCGTCGGCCAGGCCCTCGTAGACCGGGCGCAGCGGTGCCGCGTGGCGGCGGTGGTACTCCCGGACGCCGAGGGCCAGCGGGTGGTGCCGGTCGGTGCGGTCGGCGCGTACGTCCTGCCAGGCGCTCCACGGCAACAGGCCGCGGGGGCTGATCGGAGGCGCCTTCAGCGCGCGCTCCTGGCGAGGCGCCTCGATGCCGTGGGGTCCGGAGTGCTCCACGATCACGGTGCCACCGGCGGCCTCGTAGCGAGCGCGCCAGTGGTCGAGCTGGTCGCGCCCGGCCGGGTCGAGGTAGTCGACCAGGAGGTCGAGCTCGACGACCTGGCCCTCCGGGATCTCGTCGAGCCTGCTCACCAGCTTCGGCGTCGCCAGGAACGAGAGGCTGCCGTGCACCTCGACCAGCCACTTCTCGCGGCCGTCGGCGGCCTGGCCGGCCGGCCGCACGTCGATCCGCACGTGGACCAGGCGCCACAGCACCAGGACCAGCGCGGCGACCAGGCCGATCAGGACACCCTCGATGAGGTTGAGCGCGAGCACGGCAGTGATGGTGAGGGCGTAGATCCACAGCTCGCCGCGGGCACGCGCCTGGGAGATATCGGCGGGCCGGACCAGGCCGGTGCCCATCATGATCAGCAGACCGGCCAGGGCCGCGAGCGGGATCTGCTCGACCAGTCCGACCAGGACCAGGGCGAAGAGGAGCACCCAGACGCCGTGCAGGATCGCGGAGACCCGGGTGCGGGCCCCGGCGGCGACGTTGGTCGAGCTGCGCACGATGACGCCGGTGACGGGGAGGCCGCCGAGACCTCCCGAGACGGTGTTGGCCAGCCCTTGGCCGATGAGCTCGCGGTTCAGGTTGCTGCGTGGGCCACCGTGCAGCTTGTCGACGGCGACCGCCGAGAGCAGGCTCTCGACGCTTGCGATCAGAGCCATGGTGAGCACCGCGCCGGCCACGGCGAGAGGAGTGCCTTCCGGCATCGCGATCGAGCCGATCTCATCGAGCAGGTCAGGGCCGAGGTGGACGCGCTCGGCACTCGGGAGCCAAGCGGCAGCGAGCAGGGTGATCGCCACGATGGCCACGAGCTGCCCGGGCACGGCGCGGACCCGCTGCGGCAGCCGCGGCCAGGCGAGCAGGATGCCGATCACGCCGAGCCCGGCCAGGACGGCGTCGATGTTGGGTTCCTGTGCGTTACCGACGATGTGCCGGAGGTTCTCGATCGCGCTGGCTTGGGACCGGCCGCCGAGGGCGACGTTGAGCTGGCCGAGGACGATCGAGATCCCGATCGCGGCCAGCATTGCGCTGACGACGGTCGGCGAGATCGCCAGTGCGTAGCGTCCGAGCCGGCTGGCGCCGAGCACGATCTGGAGAAGGCCGGCCATCAGGGTGATCGCGCAGGTCGCCTCCCACCCGAACTCGGCCACCGTCTCGGCGACGACGACGGTGAGGCCGGCGGCCGGGCCGCTGACCTGCAGTGGTGAGCCGCCGAAGACACCGGCGACGATGCCGCCCGCCGCGGCGGCGATCAGGCCCGCGGCGACGGGCGCACCGGAGGCGACGGCGATGCCGAGCGAGAGCGGCACGGCGACGAGGAAGACGACCAGCGAGGCCGGTACGTCGAAGCGAATGGTCTGGCGGAGCTGATCGATCGGTCTGGACCCGCCGGTGGGCAGGGTCGGGCGAGGTGATGACACGTCAGAATCCTCCTTGCGGAGCCGAGAGCGATGGTGGCGGTCACCGTGAGCGTAGGCAGACAACCGAACATTCCCCAAGGCGAACGTGACCAAAATCGTGTGATCGTTCGAATACATGCCTCGAGGTGGTCCCGTCTGGCGGCCGCCGAGGCGAGGGATCTAGTCTGTGCGCATGGAGTTCGTGCGGCACATCCTGCTCGTCATTCACCTGCTCGGCTTCGCCGCGCTCTTCGGCGGCCTGCTGGTGCAGATCAAGGCCCCCGACAAGGTCGCCAACGGCCTGATGCGGGATGGCGCCGGCACCGCTTTCCTCGCCGGTCTGCTGCTCGTCGGCGTCCTCGAGATGGGCGACGGTCCGGTCGACCACGCCAAGGTCGGGGTGAAGCTCGTGATCGGTCTGGTCATCCTCGGTCTGGTGATGTCGCAGCTGCGCAAGCCCAAGATCGCCGACGGGCTCTACTGGACGATCTTCGGGCTGACGATCATCAACGTCTGCGTGGCGGTCTTCTGGTCCTCCGCGCACGTCTCCTGATCTGCGTCTTGTCGGTGCTGCGCTCTAGGCTGGAGCCAGCATGAGTACGCCTGACCAGACCCCTGTTGCCACCATCCCGGGCCTCGAGGCCTTCGCCTCGGCGCAGCCGGCCGACGAGCCGCGTACGAAACGACGCGGACCGAGCACCGAGGAGCTCCTCGACGGGCTCAACGAGCCCCAGAAGGCGGCCGTGCAGCACCAGGGCGTGCCCCTGCTGGTCGTCGCCGGTGCGGGCTCGGGCAAGACCCGGGTGCTGACCCGGCGGATCGCGTGGCTGATCTCCCAGCGCGGCGCCCACCCCGGCAGCATCCTGGCGATCACCTTCACCAACAAGGCCGCCGCCGAGATGAAGGAGCGCGTCGAGGCCCTGGTCGGCAAGCGGGCCCGGATCATGTGGGTCTCCACCTTCCACAGCGCCTGCGTGCGGATCCTCCGCAAGGAGATCGACAAGGTGGGGCTGAAGTCCAACTTCTCGATCTACGACGCCCAGGACCAGAAGCGGCTGATGCAGCTGGTGCTCACCGACCTCGACCTGGACCCGCGTCACTACCAGCCCGGCCAGGTGCTCAACTGGGTCAGCGACCAGAAGAACGAGCTGCGCGACGTCGAGGCGGCCGAGAAGGACGCGCGCAACCACCTCGAGCAGACCTACGTGGCGGCCTACAAGGAGTACCAGAAGCGCCTGCGGCAGGCGAACGCCTTCGACTTCGACGACCTGATCATGTCGACCGTCGAGCTCTTCCGCGCCTACCCGGAGGTGCGGGAGGTCTACCGGCGCCGGTTCCGGCATGTGCTGGTCGACGAATACCAGGACACCAACCACGCTCAGTACGCCCTGGTCCACGAGCTCTGCGCGGACCGGATGGACGACACCGCGCTGACCGACTCCTATGCCGACGACGCCCCGCGCAGCGACCCCGCCGAGCTGATGGTCGTCGGCGACGCCGACCAGTCGATCTACGCCTTCCGCGGCGCCAACATCCGCAACATCCTCGACTTCGAGCAGGACTTCCCCAACGCGACCACGATCCTGCTGGAGCAGAACTACCGCTCCACGCAGACGATCCTCACCGCCGCCAACGCGGTCATCAAGCACAACAAGGGTCGCAAGGAGAAGGCGCTGTGGAGCGACGCCGGCAACGGCGACCGCATCGTCGGCTACGTCGCCGACGACGAGCGTGACGAGGCCCGGTTCGTCTCCGACGAGATCGACAAGCTCGTCGACGGTGGGCTCAAGGCCGCCGACGTCGCCGTCTTCTACCGCACCAACGCCCAGTCGCGTGTCTTCGAGGAGGTGTTCATCCGCACCGGCCAGCCCTACAAGGTCGTCGGCGGTGTGCGCTTCTACGAGCGCAAGGAGGTGCGCGACGCCCTGGCCTACCTGCGCACCCTGGCCAACCCCGACGACCAGGTCTCGCTCCGACGGATCCTCAACACCCCCAAGCGGGGCATCGGCGACCGCGCCGTGGCCTGCGTCAACGCGCTCGCCGAGCGTGACGGCCTGACCTTCTGGGACGCGCTGCAGAAGGCTGAGGACGCTCCCGGTCTGGCCACCCGGAGCCTGACCAACATCAAGGCCTTCGTCGCGATGGTCGAGGAGCTGCTGCAGATGGTCGCCGCCGGTGAGCGGGCCGACGTCATCTTGGAGACGGTGCTCGACCGATCGGGCTACCTCGCCTCGCTCGAGGAGTCCGATGACCCGCAGGACGAGACCCGCGTGGAGAACCTCGCCGAGCTCGTCGCGGTAGCCCGCGAGTTCTCCGACGACCCGGTCGCGGCTCCTAGTGCCGACCCGGCCGATGTCGACGCCGGCACGGTCGAGCCCGGTCTCGCCGACTTCCTGGAGCGGGTCGCGCTCGTCGCCGACACCGACCAGATCCCCGACGACGAGGACGGCGTGGTCACCCTGATGACCCTCCACACCGCCAAGGGCCTGGAGTTCCCCGCGGTCTTCCTCACGGGGATGGAGGACGGCGTCTTCCCGCACTCCCGGGCGCTCGGTGACGGCACCGAGCTCGAGGAGGAACGCCGCCTGGCCTACGTCGGCATCACCCGCGCCGAGAAGCGGCTCTTCATCTCGCGTGCGGTCGTCCGGTCCGCGTGGGGCGCGCCCTCGCACAACCCCGGCAGCCGTTTCCTCGACGAGCTCCCGGTCGACCTCGTCGACTGGCGGCGTACGGAGAAGGAGATGTCCTCGTGGGGCCGTCCGAACTTCGCCAACGACAGCTGGGGCGGTGGCCAGCGTCTCGGCCAGCCCACGGCCGCCGGCCGTCGCAACTTCTCCTCCGCCGCGCTCCGCGCCGACGTCGCTGCCAAGTCGAAGCCGGCCCGTGAGGTGCCCTCGCTCGACCCGGGCGACCGCGTCACCCACGACTCCTTCGGCCTCGGCACCGTCGTCACCATCGAGGGCTCGGGCGACAAGCAGGTCGCGAGCATCGACTTCGGTGACACGGGGGTCAAGCGGTTGCTGCTCCGCTATGCCCCGGTCGAGAAGCTGTGACTCGGGGTGGCTGAAGGCTCACGGGCTGGCCTGGTCGCTTAGGCGGCTGTCTACTCGTGGTTCGCCGAGTCGGCGCAACAGCACGCCTCGCTCGCTTCGCTTCGCTCCAAGGCATGCAGATGCGCCGACTCGGCTACACAAATAGGGCGCGGATGTCGTCGGCGCCGATGGTGGAACCCATGGCGCCTTCGCCGTCGACGACCTTCGCGAAGAGCTCGGCCTTGCGCTCCTTGAGCTCCATGACCTTCTCCTCGATCGTGTCGGTGGACACCAGCCGGTAGACCATGACGTGCTGGGTCTGGCCGATGCGGTGGGCTCGGTCGACGGCCTGGGCCTCGGCGGCGGGGTTCCACCAGGGGTCGAGCACGAAGACGTAGTCGGCCTCGGTCAGGGTCAGGCCGACGCCGCCGGCCTTCAGGGAGATCAGGAAGACCGGGGCGTCGCCCTCGCGGAAGCTCTCGATGACCGCGCCGCGGTCGCGCGTGCCGCCGTCGAGGTAGGCGGCGTCGATGCCGGCATCGGCGAGCCGGGTGCGCGCCCGGCCGAGGAACGAGGTGAACTGGCTGAAGACCAGCGCCTTGTGGCCCTCGGCGGCGAGCTCCTCGATGTGGTCGACGAGGGTGTCGAGCTTGGCGGAGCCGACGTCGTCGTCCTCAGGGTCGACGAGACCGGGGTCGAGGGAGAGCTGCCGCAGCCTGGTCAGCGCGCTGAGGATCGCGACCCGGTTGTCGTTGAAGTCGTCGAGCAGGTGCAGGATCCGCTGCCGCTCCTTGGCCAGGTGGGCGTCGTAGATCTTGCGGTGGACCGGGTTGAGGTCGACGCCGAGCACCTGCTCCTGCTTGGGCGGCAGGTCGTCGGCGACGAGCTCCTTCGTACGCCGCAGCAGGAACGGCCGCAGGCGGGTCCGGAACCGGCGCAGCGCGCCGTCGTCGCCCGACTTCTCCACGGGAGAGACCACCGTGTCGCGGAACAGCCGAGGGCTGGGGTAGAGCCCCGGCGCCGTGATCGAGAGCAGCGCCCACAGCTCCATCAGCCGGTTCTCGAACGGCGTGCCCGTCACCGCGAGGCGCCAGCGGGCGTCGATGCGGCGGGCAGCTGCGTACGTCTTGGACTGGTGGTTCTTGACCTGCTGGGCCTCGTCGAGGACGAGACCGGCCCAGGGGCGCCCGGCGAAGGCGTCCTGCTCGAGCCGGAGGATGGCGTAGGTCGTGACGACGACGTCGGCGTCCTCGCGGGCCTCGGCGACGGAGTCCACGCGCTTGCTCACCGTGCTCACCCGGAGGCCAGGGGTGTGGCGGCGGGCCTCCTGGACCCAGGCGGGTACGACGCTGGTGGGCGCCACCACGAGGTAGGGCGTGCGCGTCTCCGGCTGCGTATGCACGGCGTGGGAGATCGTGGCCAGCACCTGGAGCGTCTTGCCCAGACCCATGTCGTCGGCGAGGATCCCGCCGAGACCCTGCTCGTGCAGGAACGCCAGCCAATGGAAGCCGTCGAGCTGGTAGTGGCGCAGCTCGGTCGCCAGCCCGGTCGGCTCCGGCCGGGGGATCTCGCGAAGGTCCCGCAGCGCCTGGGCGCGCTGGACCCATTCGGCGGCCTGCTGGTCGACCACGCCGAGCTCGGCGAGCTCGGCCCAGACGCCGAGGTCGTGCTTGCCGACCGCGATCCCGTCGCCGGTGCGCTCGTGGAGCTGTCCGGCGGCCTCGACGACGTTGCGCAGCCGGTCGAGCTCGGGGCGGTCGGTGGTGATGTAGGTGCCGCTGGGGAGGATCAGGTGGTCGTCGCCGCGGGTCAGTGCCCCGAGTACGTCGGGAAGCGGGACGGCCTCGGCGCCGATCCGGATCACGACCTGCAGGTCGAGCCAGTCCTGCCCGGCCACGGCAGCACCGTCGGGCGAGGTGATCTCGAAGGAGATCTCAGGGTCCTCGTCGGTCTCGCGGAAGTCGGGCCGCTCGACCTCGGTGACCTCGACGCCCTCGACCTCGCGCAGCGCCGGCAGGTCGTGGATCGCGAGCGCGAGGGCGTCGCCGTCGCGAACTTCCTGCTTGCGGAGCAGCTCCGTGGAGACCTTGGCGCGCAGCGCGGCCTCCTCGGCCGGGTCGCGGACCAGGCCGAGGTCCTCGCGGGAGTCCACCGGGTAGTGACGTACGCCGTAGGCCCAGGTCCAGCCGAGCGTGGCATGCGTCGAGCTGCGCCAGGTGACCGTCAGGGTCAGGCGCGGTGCGGGCGGCTCAGGGATGTCGAGGGAGTCGTCGGTCGAGCGCAGCGGCACCAGGCGGGCCAGCGGGCCCAGCAGGGCGCCCAGCGTGCCGATCTCGGCCTCGGGGACGGTCAGCGGGTCCCGGGCGGTCACCAGCCGCTGTGCGTGGGTCGACAGCGGTCCGGACAGATCGGCGAGATGCAGGACCCCGGCGTCGAGCACGCCCACCGAGCGGGTCGGGCGACCGATCGGGAGCACCGTCGGGCCGGCGTAGACCCGGTCAGCATGTGCGAGGCCGAAGCGGAGGACCGCCTCGCCGTCCTCGCGGCGCAGCTCGCCGGCGAGCGAGAGCGGCTCGTCGAAGATCACCACGCCGCGTACGTTCTCGCCGGGCAGGACGGTCACACCGCCACGGATCGCGTCGCGGAGCAGGCTGACCGCGTGCTCGCCGAAGTCGGCGAGGCTGAGCGAGGAGCCGCGGGCGTAGAGCAGCCGGTCGGACCGCAGCTGGCGGGCCAGCTCCTGCAGGGGGAGCAGCTGGCTGCGAGGGAAGTCCTTGCCGGGCACCGCGTTGGGAATGTTGCCCCAGTCGGCACCGGTCTTCGCCCAGCGCTCGCGGTTGCCCATGCGCATCGGGCGCAGCTCGACGGTGGGGGAGCCCGCCACGGCCGACCGCGGGCTGTGCACGTCGATCTCGAGCGCCAGCGCGGGCAGGTCGTCCTCGGGCTTGTTGTCCTCGGCGAGCTGGCCCAGGAGCGTACGCAGCTCCGTCTCCCACGACGGGCCCATCGGCGTCGCCGCGGCGCGCGAGCCGGCGAGTACCAGACCGAGGGCAGCGCCGTGCTTGCAGTTGTTGTGCACGGGGCAGCTGCACGAGCTGGTCGCCCTGACGACGCCGTTCCTGGAATCCAGGTTGAGGGTCACGCGGTAGGGCGCGGGGCTGGTGCCTCTGACCTCGGCTGCCGCTCGCAGCGCACTGCTGCCGATCTCGGTGATCCGGGGCTCACCGACCCGGCCCTGGGTGGCGTAAGCCTCGGCACGCTCGATGGTCTGGGGGTCGAAGGTCTCGCGGAGCAGGTCGTTCGTGAGAGCTTCGAGCAAGGGCACCCGATCCATTCTTCCAGCATGAGGCGGGTTCTGCGACTTCGTGGACGCTCGTGGTGAGCAGCGTCTCGTTCGATGCGGTGGTAGTGGTCTAGACCAGCGAAGTACCACCACGGGGTTACGGTGCATTCATCGGCATGCATAGGCGCAAGCCGGACATCAGTCCCGGACAACCGGATCCGAACCGATCACGACGACTTTGTCGCGCAAAAGTAAAGCCACCTCGATCCGAGCGGGGGGATCCGGACCGAGGTGGCGATGAATACTTTCGGCCAAGTTGCCGATGAATGCAAGTCGAACCGCCATGGCGGGAATGTGACGTGTCGTATATCTGCCATGATGGCCGTCGTTCGTTCCCCCGCCACGGAAGGCCTCTCGGATGCTTGATGCGCTCGGTCTCGACAATCTCGAAGAGACGGTCTACCGCCAGCTGGTCGCCGCGCCGTCGGCAAACCTCGAAGAGCTGGCCGAGGCGGCCGACCTGGACGCCTACGCGGTCTCGGCGGTGCTGTCCGCGCTCGAGGGGAAGGGCTTGGTCGCTCGGGCCTCGGCCGGCCAGGACCGCTACGTCGCCTCCCCGCCGGCCGTGGCGCTCGGGGCGCTGCTCGTCCAGCGCCAGGACGAGCTGCGCCGCGCGCAGGTGGAGATGACCGAGCTCGCGGGGCTCTATCGCGGCTCGGTCGCCCGCCGGGACGTCGCCGACGTCGTCGACGTCGTGCACGGCACCGAGGCGATCGCCCAGCGGTTCGCCCAGCTGCAGTACTCGGCCAAGAAGTGCATCCAGGCGCTGCAGAAGCCGCAGGCCGCCGTCGTCACCCGGGAGGACGCCGACGAGGCCGAGCGGGCCGCGCTCGAACGCGGGGTCAGGCACGACATCGTGCTCGAGCGTTCCGTCTTCGACACCCCGGGCATCTACGAGAGCATCGACTCCGGCCTCGAGATCGGGATCGAGCTACGGGTGGTGCCGACGGTGCCGCTGCGTGCCTTCATCGTCGACCGCGAGATCGCTCTGATCCCGCTCATGAACAGTGAGCACAACACGGTCCAAGACGCGCTGCTGCTCCACCCCAGCGGTCTCCTCGACGCGATCCTCGCCCTCTTCGACCTGATCTGGACCTCGGCCCCGAAGCTCGTCGCGACCCCCGAGGGCACGGTCGAGACGGCCGCCGATCGCCTCGAGCCCCTGGACACCAAGGTGCTCTCGCTACTGCTCGCCGGCCTGACCGACGCCTCCATCGGGGCCCAGCTCGGGCTGTCGCTGCGTACGGTCCAGCGGCGGGTGCGCCAGATGATGGACCGCGCGCAGGTCGACACCCGCCTCCAGCTCGGCTACGAGGCGGGTCGCCGCGGCTGGCTGTGAGCTAGCGTTCGCCGCCCGGAACCCACAGGACGTCGCCCTGCTCGCGGTTGGCGTGCCGGGCGAGGATGAAGAGCAGGTCGCTGAGGCGGTTGAGATAGGTCAGGGCGAGCTTGTTCATCGTCTCGCCGTGGACCTCGTACGCAGCCCAGGCCGCCCGCTCCGCGCGGCGCACGACGGTGCGCGCCACGTGCAGGTGGGCCGCGGCCACGGTGCCGCCGGAGAGGATGAACGAGCGGAGCTTCTCCAGGGGCTCGTTGTAGTCGTCGCACCAGGCCTCGAGCCGGTCGACGTAGGCCTGCTCGACGCGCAGCGGCGGATACTCGGGGTCGGCGACGACCGGGGTGGAGAGGTCGGCGCCGACGTCGAAGAGGTCGTTCTGGACGGTCGTCAGCACCTTCACGACGTCCTCGTCGATGCCGCCGTGAGCCAGTGCGACACCGATCGCCGCCCCGGCCTCGTCGGTCGTCGCGTAGGCCTCCAGCCGCAGATCGGTCTTGGCGGTCAGGCTCATGTCGCCGAGCCGGGTCTCACCGGCGTCGCCGGTTCGGGTGTAGATGCGTGTCAGGTTGACCATGCGCTGAGCCTATGCGGACGGGCCACTTGTCGGCGAGCGTGGTCATTTGACAGAAAATAGTGACGCGAGTGACCAATGAGGCTGGTGCGGTGCAACCAATCGGAGCTGCCGCGCGTCATAGTTGGCGAGAGGGAGCGTCATGTGATGCGTAGAGCTTCTGTGTAGGGCAATCCACTTCCCGGGGGATGGAGGCAGGGCATGGAGATCTTGATCGACGGGCCGACGCTGGTGCTGAGCGGAGATTTCGACGTACGCAGCACCTGGATGGCACGCAGCGTGATCTACGACCATCTCGACTCGGTGGAGGGAGACGTCGTGCTCGACGTCTCCGGCGTGAACAGTGCCGACGTGACGGCGCTGAAGCTGCTCGCCGTCGCGACCCGGCAGGCCCATGCCGAGGGCCGCCGCCTCACCCTGCAGGGCTGCACTCCGGCGGTGCGCCGGATGCTCCACCTCTCCCGGCTCTATCGCGTCCTCGAGGTGGAGAACTCACCGCTCATCGCGTAGTCGGTAAAGGGAGTGACATCTTCCACACCGGAGCCGGTTACTGATCGGTAACCGAAGGGCTAGCATGCCTCTTATGACGGACACCACGCCTTCGGGACAGAGCAGCCGCCCGGCGAAGGATCGCTCCTGGCTGATGCGGACGTACGCCGGCCACTCGACCGCCGAGGCGTCCAACGAGCTCTACCGCACCAACCTGGCCAAGGGCCAGACCGGTCTCTCGGTCGCTTTCGACCTGCCCACGCAGACCGGCTACGACCCGGACAGCATCCTCGCTCGCGGCGAGGTCGGCAAGGTGGGCGTCCCGATCATGCACATGGGGGAGATGCGCAAGCTCTTCGACCAGATCCCGCTCACCGAGATGAACACCTCGATGACGATCAACGCGACCGCCATGTGGCTGCTCGCGATGTATCAGGTCGCCGCCGAGGAGCAGAACCCCGGGATGGACCCGGTCGAGGTGGCCGCCAAGCTGGCCGGCACCACCCAGAACGACATCATCAAGGAGTACCTCTCCCGGGGGACGTACGTCTTCCCGCCGGAGCACTCCCTGCGGCTGATCAGCGACATGATCGCCTACACGGTCCACCAGATCCCGAAGTGGAACCCGATCAACATCTGCAGCTACCACCTGCAGGAGGCCGGCGCGACTCCGGTGCAGGAGATCGCGTACGCGATGTGCACCGCCATCTCGGTCCTCGACCAGGTCAAGGCCTCCGGCCAGGTCTCCGAGGAGGACTTCGGCAAGGTCGTCGGCCGGATCTCGTTCTTCGTCAACGCGGGCGTGCGGTTCGTCGAGGAGATGTGCAAGATGCGCGCCTTCGTCGAGCTGTGGGACGAGATCACCCGTGAGCGCTACGGGGTCGAGGACCCGAAGATGCGCCGGTTCCGCTACGGCGTGCAGGTCAACTCCCTCGGCCTGACCGAGGCGCAGCCGGAGAACAACGTCCAGCGGATCGTGCTGGAGATGCTCGCCGTGACGCTGTCCAAGAACGCGCGGGCGCGCGCGGTGCAGCTGCCCGCCTGGAACGAGGCGCTCGGCCTCCCGCGTCCGTGGGACCAGCAGTGGTCGCTGCGCCTGCAGCAGGTGCTCGCCTACGAGTCCGATTTGCTGGAGTACGGCGACCTCTTCGACGGCTCGCCGGTCGTCGAGGCCAAGGTGGCCGAGCTCGTCGCGGGCGCCAAGGAGGAGATCGACCGGGTCCAGGCCATGGGCGGAGCGATCGCCGCGGTCGACACCGGCTACATGAAGTCCGAGCTGGTCTCCTCGCACGCCCGCCGTCGCGCCGCCATCGAGTCCGGCGACGAGATCATCGTCGGCGTCAACAAGTTCACGACCACCGAGCCGAGCCCGCTGACCGCGGACCTGGACGCCGCGATCATGGTCGCCGACCCGCGCGCCGAGGAGGCCGCCAAGGCCTCTCTCGAGGCGTGGAAGGCCGAGCGTGACGAGACGGCCGTCGCCGAGGCGCTGGCCGCTCTGGCCGCCGCCGCGAAGACCGACGCCAACCTGATGTCGGCGACGTTGGAAGCCGCCCGCGCGGGCGCGACCACGGGGGAGTGGGCCGGCACCCTGCGCGAGGTCTTCGGCGAGTTCCGGGCGCCCACCGGCGTCTCCGGCGCCGTCGGTGCCGCGGAGGCCGGAGCCGAGCTGTCGGCCGTACGCGACCGGGTCAAGGCCACCGGCGAGGAGCTCGGCGTCAAGCTGCGCATGCTCGTCGGCAAGCCGGGTCTGGACGGTCACTCCAACGGTGCCGAGCAGGTCGCCGTCCGGGCCCGTGACGCCGGCTTCGAGGTCATCTACCAGGGCATCCGGCTCACCCCGGAGCAGATCGTCGCAGCGGCGGTCGCCGAGGACGTACACGTCGTCGGGCTCTCCATCCTCTCCGGCTCGCACATGTCGCTCGTGCCGTCGGTGGTCGAGGGGCTGCGCGCGGCGGGTCTGGGTGACGTACCCGTCATCGTCGGCGGCATCGTGCCCGAGTCCGACGCCAAGACGCTGATCGAGTCGGGGGTCGCGGCGGTCTACACGCCCAAGGACTTCAGCCTCACCGAGATCATGGCCGACATCGTCGAGGTCATCCGCAAGGCCAACGACCTCTCCTGAGTCGAGGATCGACACGGCTCCCGAAAAAACTTCGGGCACCGTGTCGATCCGAGTGCGTGGCCGTTCGTGACATGGGCAGAGGGAGGCGGACGGCGCCTCCCACCACTCACGGGAGACCAGAGATGTCCACGATCACCACCGCCCAGCAGACCACCCGCTCGACCCGCGCCACCGCTCGCAAGCCTGTCTGGCTCCATGGCCTCGGTGCCACGGTCGTCGCCAGCGCGGTCGTCACCGTCCTCGCCGCGGCCGCCTCGGCGGCCGGGGTGACCTTCGAGACCGCCAGCGGCACGATCCCGCTCGCCGGCTACGCCCAGCTGACCGCCCTCTTCTCGCTCATCGGGGTCGCGATGGCCGCGGTGATGGCCCGCGTGGCCCGCCGTCCGCGGCGTACGTTCGTGGTCACCACCGTCGTGCTGACCATCGCCTCGCTCGTCCCTGACGTCACCTTCGGCTTCGACGCCGCCAGCGCGGTCGTCCTGATGCTCCTGCACGTCGTCGCCGCCGCGATCGTCATCCCGGTGCTGGCCCGTCGTCTCGCCGCGTGAGGCGAGTAGCCTGCCGAGCATGCGAGTGACGGTGGTCGGAGCCGGAGTCATCGGGCTCTCGTGCGCGGTACGGCTGGTCGAGGCCGGCCACGGGGTCAGCGTGATCGGCCGGGAGCGGACGAGCGGGACCACCTCGGCGGTGGCCGGCGGGTTCTGGTTCCCCTACCTCGCCGAGCCGCGCGACCGGGTGACGGCCTGGGCGGCCGAGACCTTCGGCGAGCTCGCCCGGTTGGCCGAGGAGGAGCCGGAGGCCGGCGTACGCATGGTGCACGGCACGCAGCACAACCCCGAGGCCGACCTGTGGTGGGCCGCGCCGCTCACCGACCTGACCGTGACCGAGGGCCGCGCCGAGTTCACCGCGCCGATCGCCGAGATGCCGGTCTACCTGCCGTGGCTCGAGCGGCGGGTCACCGAGGCAGGCGGCAGCATCACGACCGGGACCGTCGACGACCTGGCGAGTCTGGACGCCGACGTCGTGGTCAACGCGACCGGCCTCGGCTCGCGGGAGCTGGTCGGCGACACCAGCCTCTACCCGGTCCAGGGCCAGATCGTCGTCCTCGGGCCGGGCGCCACCGAGGAGTGGCTGGAGGCCGATGGCGACGCCCCCTCCTACGTCTTCCCGCGCGGTGGCGACACCGTGATCGGAGGCACGTCGGTGCCGCACGCCTGGGACCAGAGCCCGGACCCACGTACGGCCGAGCGGATCCTGGCCGACGCCTCAGCGGCCGTGCCGGAGATCGCGAACGCCGACGTCCGGGCCCATCTGGTCGGCCTTCGCCCGGCCCGGCCCTCGGTCCGGCTGGAACGCGAGGGCCGGGTCGTGCACTGCTATGGCCACGGGGGCGCCGGGGTGACGCTGAGCTGGGGCTGTGCCGCCGAGGTCGTGGAGCTCGTCTCCGGGCAACCGACGCAGCGCTGACGTCCGGCGTTCAACGGGGGTTCAGCGGGCACTCCTAGCCTCCCGCGCATGCCGAAGACTGCTCGCCTTCTCGCCAGTGGCGTCGCCCTGGCCGCCGTCGTCGCCGTCGTCCCGGGCGTTGCCCGCGCCGACGCGCCCGCGCCCGTCCACGCGCCCGCCCACTCGCCCGCCCACTCATGGACCGACCGGATCGAGTGGACATCGTCATCGCTCGCGGACGGGGTGAGGCTGCGTACGGGCGTTCTCGAGGACACCGCCAGCGCCCCGTTCTGGACCGTCACCCTCCAGCACCCGGTGACCAGCTCGATCACCGGTGGCCCGGCCAACGCGGGCGTCGGCCCGCGCGCATGGGCCCAGGAGACCGCTGGCCGGCTGCGTGCGGCGGGCTACGAGCCGCGGCTCGACGACGTCCGCTGGCCGGACTACGCCGACACCCCCGGCGGACTGCAGGGCGTACGTGTGCGGACGGGGGAGTACGCGACGCAGGCCGAGGCGGGGTCGGCGGTCACGGCGCTCAAGGCGCTCGGCTTCCCGACCGCGGTAGCCGCCTGGACCGGCTACGACGTCGACACCCCGGCCGACGCCCAGCAGATCCACGTCGCGGTCATCGACCCGCGGACGTACGACGGTGAGGTGTACGGCACCCATCACGGCACGCTCGCGAAGCGGCAGAAGCTGTCGGACGTCAGTGATGCGCTGGGCGCGACCGTGGCGGTCAACGGCGGGTTCTTCATCACCTCGGATGCCGACGGCTACCAAGGTGCTCCGGCGGGGATCGCGGTCTACGACGGGCAGCTCGAGGCGATGGACGCCGGTTCGCGCACCGGCATCGTGCTCGGCAACGGGCCTGCGCGGATCACCCGCCTGACGGCGAAGGTCGAGGTACGCAGCGGCCGATCCGTGCAGCCGGTCAACGGGATCAACCGCACACCCGGCGTGATCCGCAACTGCGGCCGCCCGGGAGCCACGCCCACCACCGAGCCTCGCCAGGACGTGACCTGCCGGACCGCCTCGGAGCTGGTGCTCTTCACGCCACGGCTCGGTACGTCGCTGCCCGCCGGCGAGGGCACCCAGGTCGTGCTCGACGACGACGACCTCGTCACCGCCGTCGGTACCCGGGGTGGCACCGTGCCCGAGGGCGGCAGCGTGGTCCAGGGCATCGGTGCGGCCGGGGAGTGGCTCGCCGCCCACGCCACCGTCGGGAGCCGGCTGCCGGTGGCGGAGTCGGTCCGCGACGCCACGGGGCGCCGAGTCCCGCTGACCCCGCGCACCTCGATCGTGAGCGCCGCCCCCAATCTGGTCACCGACGGGCGCACCGACATCGATGCGGCCGCGGAAGGTGTCATCGATCCCGCCGATCTGTCGTTCAACTACGCCTGGGCCGAGATCCGGCAGCCCCGCACGATGGCGGGCATCGACCGCCGCGGCCGGCTCCTGCTCGTGACCGTCGACGGTCGTCAGCCAGGTGTCTCCGAAGGCCTCACCGTCGCGGAGGAGGCGGTCCTGATGAAGAGCCTGGGCGCCGAGGACGCCATGAACCTCGACGGCGGCGGCTCCACCGCGATCGCGACCGGCGGCACACTCCTCAACCGCACCTCCGACGCGGCCGGCGAGCGGGCCGACGGTGACTTCATCGTGGCGGTTCCGACGAAGTAAGGCACGCCTAACCCGGCTGTTACCCTTCGAGCGTGGGCAAGAAGAGGAAGCCTCCCAAGACGGAGTGCTGCGTGTCGAAGTCGCGCTGCAAGCGGTGCCCGATCCGCATGCTCAAGGAGGGCACCCTGCCCGAGGGGATGACGGTCAAGAAACGCCGTCTGGTGACCCTCGACGGCAAGCCGGTCAAGAAGAAGCATCTGGCTGCTTGACGGTAAAGGCGCCGCCAAGTCGCGCCCGAGGTGGTAGGAATTGCCTTGCAGTCGATTACCTACTCGTGCAAGGACGTTACCGATGCCTCACGCCACCCGCCGCTCTGTCCTGTCCGGTGCTGCTGTCACGGGCGCCGCGGCGCTGAGCGCAGCCGGCTACGCCGCCCCTGCCCATGGTGTGAACGGCGCGGGCAGGCCCGACACCGTCCGGCTGACCGTGCTCGGCACGACCGACCTGCACGGGAACGTCTTCAACTGGGACTACTACAAGAACGCCGAGTTCTCGAACAGCGCCGGCAACGAGATCGGTGTCGCCAAGGTCAAGACGCTGATCGACGCCGTCCGTGAGGAGCGGCGCGGCGAGCCGATCCTCACCATCGACGCCGGTGACACCATCCAGGGCACCCCGCTGGCCTACTACTACGCCCGGATCGACCCGATCACCGAGGGTGCGATCCACCCGATGGCGCGGGCGATGAACCTGGTCGGCTACGACGCCGCCGCGCTCGGCAACCACGAGTTCAACTACGGCATCGACACGATCCGGAAGTTCGAGGAGCAGGTGAACTTCCCGATGCTCGGCGCCAACGCGGTCGACCCGTCGACCAAGCTGCCGGTCTTCCCGCCCTACGTCATCAAGGAGTTCCGGGTCGGTCGCGGTCGCCGCCTCAAGGTCGGCGTGCTCGGGCTCACCAACCCCGGCATCGCGATCTGGGACAAGGCCAACGTCGAGGGCAAGATGGAGTTCCCGGGGCTGGTCGAGCAGGCCAAGATCTTCGTCCCCGAGCTCAAGAAGGCCGGCTGCGACCTGGTCATCATCAGTGCCCACTCCGGCGCCGACACCTCCAGCTCCTACGGCGACGACCTGCCCCCGGAGAACGCCGCCACCCTCGTCGCCGAGCAGGTGCCGGACGTCGACGCGATCCTCGTCGGCCACGCCCACCGGGAGATCACCGAGCGCTTCGTCACCAACACCGAGACCGGCAAGCAGGTGCTGCTGACCGAGCCGCTCTACTGGGGCATGCGCGTCTCGGTGATGGATCTGGTCGTACGCCAGGAGAAGCGTCACGGCCGGCCTCGCTGGGTCCTGGAGTCGGCGACCTCGCAGACGCTGAACTCCAACACCGTCGACCCCGACCCGGAGGTCTCGGCGGCGGTGCAGGAGCAGCACGACATCGTGATCGACTACGTCAACTCCGTCGTCGGCACCTCGGCGGTCGAGATGCTGGCCGCGCGGGCGGTCGTCGAGGACGTACCCATCATCGACTTCGTCAACTTCGTCCAGGCCGATGCGGTCAAGGCGGCATTGACCGGCTCCGACGCCGAGCTGCCGGTGATCTCGATCGCGGCTCCGTTCAGCCGCGCCGCGGCCTTCCCGGCGGGAGAGGTGACCGTACGCGACGTCGCCGGCCTCTACATCTACGACAACACCCTGATGGCGGTGCGGATCACCGGCGCCCAGCTCAAGGACTACCTCGAGTTCACGGCCCGCTACTTCAAGCAGGTCAGCGGCACCGGCCCGTTCCCGATCGACGCCGTGACCAACGCGCCGACCGACACCGCGCCCAACGGCACCCCCGACTACAACTTCGACACGATCGCCGGCCTGGACGCGGCGCTGACCTACGACATCGACATCGCAGGTGCGGTCGGCTCGCGGATCACCGACCTCGCCTACGGCGGCGTCGCGGTGACCGACGCGCAGGAGTTCGTGCTCGCGATCAACAACTATCGCCAGTCCGGTGGTGGCGGCTTCCCGCACGTCACCGACGCCCCTGTGGTCTACAACCAGCAGGTCGAGATCCGGCAGTTGATCATCGACTGGGTCACCGAGCACCAGGTCATCGACCCCGCCGCGTTCGCCTCGGTCGACTGGCGCCTGGTCTCCGGCGGCGAGCCCATCACCGTCAACTCCTGAGCGCCGAGTCGGCTCGTTGTGACCGAAAACCCTGCCGAGTCGGCTCGTTATGACGAGCCGAATCGGCAGGGTTCTACGTCAGGATGAGCCGACTCGACGGGTCAGCGGGGGTTGATCCAGTTGAGCAGCTGACTCATCGAGATCAGCAGGTCGTCCAGCCGCCGCTCCACGCTGTCCAGGCGCGCGTTGACGCTGTCGATCGCCGCGTCGGTGCGCTCCATCCGGCTCTTGATCGCGTGGAACTCCGCCGTGTGCATCTGCTGCATCGTCAGGAGATCGATCATGATCGCCTCGACGTCGCTCACGGACAGGCGGCCCCCAACGCCATGCCCCGAGTAGTTCATGGACATGGCGTGAATCTTGTCACGCAGTTCCTACCCAAAGGTAAGAAAAGGTGTTTCACCGACGTGAACTTGCCTGACCGTGCACCAACTGTTGGTCAGAAGAGTCTCTCGGTCGGATCGTCGAGGCCGCGCAGCGCGTCGTAGTCGACGATCGCGCAGGTGATCCCACGGTCCTCGGCCAGCACGCGGGCCTGCGGCTTGATCGCCTGAGCGGCGAAGATGCCGCGTACGGGGGCCAGCAGCGGGTCGCGGTTGAGCAGCTCGAGATAGCGGGTCAGCTGCTCGACGCCGTCGATCTCGCCGCGTCGCTTGATCTCGACCGCGACCGACTTCCCGTCGGCGTCGCGGCACATCAGGTCGACCGGCCCGATCGCGGTGGGGTACTCGCGGCGTACGAGGGTCAGGCCCTCGCCCAGCGTCGCCGGGTGGTCGGCGAGGAGCTCCTGGAGGTGCTTCTCGACGCCGTCCTTCTGCAGGCCGGGGTCGATGCCGAGGTCGTGGGCCGACTCGTGGTGGATCTCCTCGATCAGGATGCGCAGGGTGTCGTCCGTCTTCGAGGTGACCGTCCACTCGACGCGGCCGTCGTCGGACTTGCCCTCCGAGAGGGTGCAGGGCGGCGACATCCAGTTGAGGGGCTTGTAGGAGCCCCCGTCGGAATGGACCAGCACCGATCCGTCGGCCTTGAGCATCAACACCCTGGTGGCCATCGGGAGGTGGGCGGTGAGCCGCCCCGCGTAGTCGACCTGGCAGGTGGCAACGACGAGTCTCACCGGGAGAACGTATCGCATGGCCCCATGTGAGCAGCGTCACGCCACCAGGGGTTACTCACGGGTAATAAATTTGGCAGTCTTCCGTCGCATGACGGTTTCGACCCAGGGTTCCATCCACGACGTGCTCGTGCTGCCCTATCTCAACCACGCCATTCGCATGCTCGAGTCGGGCTACGCCACCGCCACGGACATCGACAACGCCATGCGCTTCGGCTGCGGCTACCCGAAGGGACCGCTGGCCACGGTCGACGAGATCGGCGCCTCCTCCGTACGCGACGCGCTGCTCGCCCGCTTCGAGGAGACCGGCGACAACCTGCACAAGCCCGCCGACCTGCTCACCAAGATCTCCGACGAGTCCGGGTCGTTCACCGGCGCGGCCGGGGACGACGCAGCGACGCCGGAGCTGCGCCACACGATCGAGAAGATCGGTGTGGTCGGCACCGGCACGATGGCCTCGGGCATCGTCCAGGTCTTCGCCCAGGCCGGGTACGACGTCGTCTTCGTCGGCCGCTCCCAGGAGAAGCTCGACGGGGTCGTCGCCGGGATCACCAAGTCCCTCGACAAGGCGATCGCGAAGGGGCGCTCGGACGAGGAGACCAAGGCTGCCGTGCTCGGCCGCCTCACCGGCAGCACCTCGCGCGAGGATCTCGGCGAGGCGGACCTGATCGTCGAGGGCATCGCCGAGGACCTCGACGTCAAGACCGAGCTCTTCAAGGACCTCGACCGCATCGCCAAGCAGGGCGCCATCCTGGCCACGACCACCAGCTCGATGCCGATCACCGAGCTCGCCAAGGTCACCTCGCGCCCCGGTGACGTCATCGGGATGCACTTCTTCAACCCCGCTCCGGTCATGAAGCTCGTCGAGGTGGTCACCACCGACCTCACCTCGGCCGAGGTCGACGAGACCGTGCTCGCGCTGTCCACGGCGGTCAAGAAGGTCCCGGTCTCCTGCGGCGACCGCTCCGGCTTCATCGTCAACGCGCTGCTGTTCCCCTACCTCAACGACGCCGTCAAGCTGCACGAGTCCGGCGTCGCCATCGCCGAGATCGATGCCGCGATCAAGGAGACCGCGGGCTTCCCGATGGGTCCCTTCGAGCTCCTCGACGTGGTCGGCAACGACGTCTCCCTGGCCATCCAGTCCGAGCTCCGCAACGAGTTCGGCGAGCCCGGCTTCGACCCCGCCGCCCTCCTGGTCCAGAAGGTCCAGGAAGGCAAGCTCGGTCGCAAGACCGGCGAGGGCTTCCACACCTACTGATCCCAACCCCGGCCGAGGCGTCACGTACGTCGGCCGAGGCGTCAGCTACGCGAATCGAGTCGTCACCCTGGTGACGGCTCGATTCGCGCG
>NZ_JBHWLY010000081.1:0-26266 GCF_042730435.1 Nocardioides sp. NPDC059952
CCGATCGAGAAAGATTTCGCCTGTATCGGGGCGGCGGCGAGAGAGTGGCGCGGAGTTCACGTGTCTTGTTCGCTGACTGCGTAACTGTCATCTGAACAGCACAAATAGGTCGCGTGATGCTGGTCGAGCGCATATAATAAGGCGCATGAACGAGACGATCGACTGCCTCCTCGACGGGCCACCACCGGGTGCGTCCGAGGGTGAGTTGGTCGACTGGATCAGTCGCCTCGAACAGATCAAGTGCACCGCCGAGGCCGTGCAGGCGCAGGCGGCGGTACGTCTGGAGGAAGGCGTCCTCGAGCGCCAGTCAGAGGCTGGGGTTCCTGCCCGGAAGCTTGGTGAAGGGGTGGCCTCCCAGGTCGCGTTGGCGCGGCGGGTCTCACCCGAGAAGGGCGCCAAGCTCCTCGGGTTGGCGAAGATCCTGATCAACGAGATGCCGCACACCTTCGCATTGATGAAGGCCGGGTTGTTCTCCCAGTGGCAGGCCACCATCCTGGCGCGTGAGACCGCGTGTCTCTCGGTGGAGGATCGGCGGGTCATCGACCACCGGCTCTGCGCGCCCGGGCCGGACGGTGAGGCGCCGCAGGTGGTGGTGATGGGGCTGCGGCAGCTCGAGAACGCCGCCAAGAAGCTCGCCATCACCCTCGACCAGGCCTCCGTCGTCGCCCGTGCCGCGAACGCGGTCAAGGACCGTCGGGTCAGTGTCCGGCCGGCACCGGACACGATGACCTGGCTCGGTGCGCTGCTGCCGGTCAAGGACGGCGTCGCCGTCTTCGCGGCCCTCGACCAGGCAGCCAAGGCGGCTGCGGCAGCCGGTGACCAACGCACTCGTGGTCAGGTCATGGCCGACACCCTGGTCGACCGGGTCACCGGCCGCAGCGCGACCGGTGCCAAGCCTCGGATCGAGGTCAAGATTGTGATGAGCGCCGACGCCCTCGCCAACGACGGCGACCAGCCCGCCATGGTCGAGGGCTACGGCCCCGTCCCCGCAACCTGGGCACGCGAAGCACTCAACGACGCCGAGGTCTTCGTCCGCAGACTGTTCACCGACCCGGCCGGGCAACTGGTCGCGATGGAGTCCCGCTCACGGAAAGCCCCCGACGGGCTGGCCGAGTTCATCACCACCCGCGACGGCGGGATCTGCCGCACCAACGGGTGTGATGCCCCGATCCGCAACATCGACCACATCCAACGCCACGCCGACGGCGGGACCACCAGCGCCGCAAACCTCCAAGGGCTCTGCGAACGATGCAACCAGGCCAAAGAAGCCCTCGGCTGGCAGGCCAGACCAGGACCCGACGGCAGCATCATCACCATCACACCCACCGGGCACACCTACACCAGCCCACCACCCGACACCTGGCCACCGTACCCACGGCCCGACATTCGGTCACCGGAGTTACCACCCGACTCTCGGGCACCGGACCCAGCGTCACTGTCACCCGCCGAGCTCAGGCTGCGCGACCTGATCCTCGACCTCACCCTGGCGGCCTGAGGGTCGCGACCGGTGGAAAGTTTCTTCGGATCAGTGCTTGACCCTGACGCTGCGTCAGGCCTGCACGCTTCTTCTACGGCCCCAAACGGGGCCAAGAAAACGACCCGACGAAGGAGCATCAACATGAACAACATCCTCACCCGCCTGATCGGTGACAAGAAGGACTGGAAGCGCATGGAAGCCCGCGCTGCCGAACTGCCCGCCGACTACCGCACCGTCTATGGCGAGATGAAGAGCTACATGTGGCGCTTCACCGCCGGCGACGGCATGGACATCGTCGAGATCTTGCGCGAGGTCCTCGACCAGTTCGAGACCGAGGCCGCCGCCGGACGCAGCGTCATCGAGGTCACCGGACCCGACCTGGCTGCCTACTGCGACGCCCGGCTGCCCGAGCAGCACGACGCCTACCGCAACAAGCTGCGAGCGAACCTCAACGAGGTCGCCCAGAAGCTCGCCTGAGGCCGGTGAGGACCCTGACCTCAGTCCTCGTCGATGACGTCCTCGCCCGAGGCGGGGTCGTAGAGGTAGACCTGCTCGCCCGCACGGGGGTCGCGGGCGGAGAGCACGTGGAAGGTGGGGGAGGCTGGGTCGGCGAGGTCGACGACGGTGGCGCCGGCACCGAGCACACCGCGTACGAGATGTGGGGGTGCGGTGGTGTCGATGCGGGTGACGACGCCGGGGGTCACCCAGACGGGTACGCCGGCGAGGAATCCGCTGACCTGGAAGTGCAGGTGTCCGGCGAGGATGGCGCGTACGTCGCTGCTCCGCACCACCCGGCCGAGGGCGGAGATGTTTCGGAGGACGACGTCGGCGACCCACGGGAGGGAGGCCAGGTGGAGCGGCGGATGGTGCAGGACGAGGACGGTTCCGTCGCGGGTCGGCGTCGCCAGCTCGTTCGCGAGGCAGGCCAGCTGGTGCTCGTCGAGGAAGCCGTGGGTCTCGCCGGGGACCAGGCTGTCGATGGTGACGATCCTGAGGTCGCCCAGGAAGCTGATCGCCGCGCACAGGTCCGACTCCGGATCCAGCAGCCGGCCGCGGTCGCTCCCGTCCGGGTCCCGGTGTCCGCTGCCGAGCACCTCGCGGAAAGGGCCGCGGGCATCGTGGTTGCCCGTCGAGTAGAGGTGCGGGATGCCGCGCTCGGCCGCGAACGCGCCCACCCGCTCCAGGACCGCGCCGCAGCCTGCCGCCGAGCCGTCATCGGCGATGTCGCCGCTGACGACGACGGCGTCCAGGCCGGGCACGTGACGGGCGTCGCGCAGGATGCCCTCGAGAGCGGCGATGGCGTCGACACCATCCATGTCGACGCCGCTCGCGGAGACATGGGTGTCGGAGAGATGCAGGATCCGGGTCATGTGGTGAAGGCTGCCATGCGGACCTCGGCGACGCCGTCGCTCTCGCTGAGGACGGCGACGTCGAGGTAGTGGGCGTCGACCTCGTCGCCGACCTGGGTGAGGTCGACCTGGACGCAGGCCACGGCGTCGGCGGTGCAGCCGGTCTCGCCGAGCACCGGGGAGCCGGGGAGGCGAGCGAGCCAGGTGTCGAGGTCGGCCCGGGGGACCGTCATCGCGCCATCGATCTGCCAGTCCTGGAACCCCATGTAGGTGCAGGAGGCATGCGAGCTTCCGGCCGGGAGATCGGAGAGCCCGACCGCCTGGGCGAGGTCGACGCAGTCGGCGGGCGCGGCCTCGCCCGACTCACCCAGGTCCGTGCCCACCCAGGCGACCAGCCCGACGAGCCCGACTCCCGCGACGACCACGAACACGGCGCCCGCGACGAGCAGCCAGGCCCACCACGGAACGCCGCGCCGCGCGGTGCTCATGCCCACTGTCGGGAGCGCTCGACGGCCCTGGTCCAGGAGGCGTACGCCTCATCGGCCGCATCGCGACGCGACGTGTCGGGGGAGAACGTGCGGTCCAGGGCCCAGGTCTCGCGGATCTCGTCGAAGGAGGACCACACGCCGACCCCGAGGCCGGCGAGGAAGGCCGCGCCGAGACCGGTGGTCTCGACGTAGCGGGGCCGGGAGACGTCGACACCGAGCTGGTCGGCCTGCAGCTGGCACAGCAGGTCGTTGGCGGCAGCGCCGCCGTCGACGTTGAGCGAGGCGACGGGAGTCGGCATGGTGGCCATCACGTCGCGAACCTCGAAGGTGATCGCCTCCAGGGTCGCCCGCACGACGTGGGCGCGGGTGGTGCCGCGGGTGATGCCGATGATCGTGCCGCGGGCGTCGGGGTCCCAGTGCGGAGCGCCCAGACCGGTCAGGGCGGGCACGAACACGACGCCCTCGGACGAGGTGACGGTGCTCGCCAGGGCCTCGGTCTCCGCGGCAGACCCGATGATCTGCAGGCCGTCGCGCAGCCACTGCACCGCGGCGCCGGTCACGAAGATGGAGCCCTCCAGGACGTACGTCACCTCGCCCGAGGGTGACATCCAGCCCGGCGAGGTGAGCAGGCCGGAGTCCGATCGCTGCGGCGTGGTGCCGGTGTTGGTCAGCACGAACGAGCCGGTGCCGTAGGTGCACTTGGAGTCGCCCACCTCGAACGCGGCCTGCCCGAACAGCGCCGCCTGCTGGTCCCCGGCCACCCCGGCGATCGGCAGCGAGAGGTCCAGGAAGGAGCGCGGGTCGGTGACCACGCCCTCTCCCCAGTTGGGGCCGATCTCCGGCAGCGCGTCGCGCGGCACCCCGAACAGGTCGCACAGCTCGTCGGACCAGTCGTTGGCGCCGATGTCGAACAGCAGCGTCCGCGACGCGTTCGAGACGTCGGAGACGTGGTGGAGGCCGCGGGTCATCCGGGCGATGAGGTAGGAGTCGACGGTGCCGATCGCGTAGCGGCCAGACTCCACGTGCGCCCAGGTGTGCGGCTCGTTCTCACGTATCCAGGCCAGCTTCGTCGCGCTGAAGTAGGGGTCCAGGCGGAGCCCGGTCAGCTCCCGGACACGGGCGTCGTGGTCAGCCATCGAGGAGCACATCGCGGTCGTGCGCCGGTCCTGCCACACGATCGCCCGCCGCGGCGACCCCAGCGTCTCCCGGTCCCACAGCACGACGGTCTCGCGCTGGTTGGTGATCCCGATACCGACGAGGTCGTCCTTGCCGTGGGCCGCGAGGACCGTACGGCACGCCTCCAGGGTCGCCTGCCAGATCCCCTCGGGCACGTGCTCGACCCGGCCCGGGCTGGGGAAGAGCTGGTCGAACTCCTCATAGCCCCGGGCCGCGACCTCGCCCTTCTCGGTCACGATCAGGGCGGTGACACCGGTGGTGCCGGCGTCGATGGCGAGGATCGCGCTCACTGCGACGTCCTGACGATGTCGAGGATGCGCCGGTCGATCCAGGACAGGTCCTCCGCCACCCGCATCTCGTAGTTCTCGGTGGCGACCCAGGCGAGGAAGCCCGAGGCGCCGTTCGCCGCGGCGTACGTCTCCACCTCGGCCTCGATCTCGGGGGTGACCTGCACCTTCTCGGCCTCGGTCGACGCGGTCAGGTAGAAGTCGCTGAGGTCCAGGAGCCGCTTCAGCTCGGTGATCGGCGCCGCGTGGTCGTCGACCCGGAGGTCGGCCGCGATGTCGTCGTTGCCGCCGTAGCCGGCCTCCTCGCGCACCACCAGGAGAGCCGCGCTCTGCCGCCCGCGGCTGTCGCCGCCCGCCTCGTCGCCCGCGGCCAGGGCCGCCAGCAGCCGGTGCTGCAGCGGCTCCTCGGGGGAGGAGGCCAGCCAGGCGGCCTCCATCGCCTCGACCACCTCGGGGCCGGTGAGGATGTTGCCCTGGATCGCGTACGCCCCATTCTCGGTGGAGCCGGTCCGGCCGCCCGCCCAGTCGAAGCAGGACGGTCCGGTGTGGGATGCGGCGTTGCCGTCGACATCGACGATCCCGACCTGACGGTGGTCACGTCGCTCGTCCTCCTCCAGCAGCCTCTCGAGGGCGACCGAAGCGGTTGCACCCTCTTCGAGGTGGGCGAGCGCGAGACCCTTGTAGGCGACGTTGGCCTCGGCCTGGGTGGCGATGGCTCCGACCCCCGCTACGGCGGCCGGGACGGCCGATCCGACGGCGAGGAACTTCGAAGCGACGGCCACACCCCAGGTGGGCTCCCCGGTGCCTGGATCAACTGCTCTGGCGACGATGGAGAAGGTCATGGCGCGACCCTATCCGCGAAATTTCGTCCGGTTACGGCGTGTTTACGAATTGTCGTACACCTGACGGCGAGCTTGGGCTTTGATTGAGGGATCCCTTCATCCCAATTTCGGAACTGAGTTTCGAACGTGACCAGGAAGGACATCATGACAACCCTGGCGAAAGAAGAAGCACCCGAGTTGAAGAGAGTGATGGGGCCCTGGCTCCTTCTGCTCTTCATCGTCGGTGACATCCTGGGAGCCGGCGTCTACGCCGTCACCGGGACCATGGCCGGCTACGTGGGCGGCATTCTGTGGCTGCCGTTCCTGCTCGCCTTCGTGGTGGCCACCATGACGGCGTACTCCTACTTGGAGCTGGTGACCAAGTACCCCAGCGCGGCAGGCGCCGCGCTGTATACGCACAAGGCGTTCGGCTTCCACTTCCTCACCTTCATGGTCACCTTCGCGGTTGCCTGCTCGGGCATCACCAGCGCGTCCACCTCGGCGAACACGCTGGCGCAGAACTTCTTCGGCGGGCTGGAGATCAACGGCTGGATGGATGCGCCCGGCGAGGGCGTCGTCACCCTGGTCGCGTTGGGCTTCATGGTCCTGCTCGCGCTGATCAACCTGCGTGGCGTGGGCGAGAGCGTGAAGTTCAACATCGTCCTCACCCTCGTCGAGATGATCGCACTGTGCATCGTCATCGGCGTCGGCTTCTACGTGATCGCCCAGGGCGAGGCCGACATGGCCGAGCTGGTCTCCTTCGACGACTACAACAACATGGGCGTGGTCTTCGCGGTCACCGCGGCGACCTCGGTGGCCTTCTTCGCGATGGTCGGGTTCGAGGACGCGGTCAACATGGTCGAGGAGACCAAGGAGCCGGAGAAGATCTTCCCGCGCACCATGTTCATGGGCCTGGGTGCAGCCGCGCTCCTCTACATCCTGGTCGCGGTCTCGGTCGTCAGTGTGCTGTCCCCCGGAGAGCTCGAGACGATCCGTGAGTCCGAGGGCCGGGCCCTGCTCGAGGTGGTCGCCAAGGGTGCTCCCGACTTCCCGATCGACAAGGTCTTCCCGTTCCTGGCGGTCTTCGCCGTCGCCAACACGGCGCTGATCAACATGCTGATGGCCAGCCGTCTGGTCTACGGCATGGCCAAGCAGCGGGTGCTGCCCAAGCAGCTGGGCGCGGTCCTGCCCGGCCGCCGCACTCCCTACATCGCGATCATCTTCACCACGCTGCTGGCGCTGGGCCTGATCTGGTACGTCTCCAGCGACCCGGACAGCAACATCGTCTCCAACCTCGGCTCCACCACGGCGCTGCTCCTGCTGTGCGTCTTCGCGATCGTCAACATCGCGTGCCTGGTCCTGCGCAACCGACGGGCCGACACCGACAAGGTGTTCTTCACGGCGCCCAAGTACCTGCCGCCCATCGCCGCCATCCTGTGCATCTACCTGGCCGGCCCGTGGGTCGACCGCGACGGCATCGTCTACGAGATCGCCGGCGGCCTGATGGTCATCGGCGTGATCCTGTGGGCCATCACCTGGCTCGTCAACAAGTTCGCCAACAAGGACGACGAGCCGCCGCACTTCCAGGACATCGAGCACATGGACGTCAACCCCGAGGACGACAAGTAAACCGATGACTTCGGTCAGGGCCGGCGTACGAGCTGATGAGGGCGTACGCCGGCCCTGCCGTGTCTGAGATGACTTCGTAACAACCGGGTGATCCGCGTACCCTGAGGCTCGTGAACGACGCCTTCCCCTCCCTCGAGCAGCTGCACGCCATCGGAGCCCTTCAGCAGCCGACCTATTCCGACCCGGTCGCCCTGGCCGCGGCGGTCGAGAAGCTGAGGAACCAGCCGCCGCTCGTCTTTGCGGGGGAGTGCGACCAGCTCAAGAGCTCGATCGCCGCCGCCGGCCGTGGTGAGGCGTTCATCCTGCAGGGCGGCGACTGCGCCGAGGTCTTCGCCGAGGCGACCGCCGACAACACCCGCAACAAGCTGCGCGTGCTGCTGCAGATGGCCGTCGTCCTGACGTACGCCGCCTCCGTCCCGGTCGTGAAGATCGGCCGTCTCGCGGGGCAGTACGCCAAGCCGCGCTCCTCCGACATGGAGACCCGCGACGGGGTGACCCTGCCGGCCTACCGTGGCGACGCCGTCAACGGCTTCGAGTTCACCGCCGAGTCCCGCATCCCCGACCCGCAGCGGCTGCTGGACGTCTACCACGCCTCCTCCTCGACCCTGAACCTCGTGCGCGCGTTCACCACCGGTGGCTACGCCGACCTGCGTCAGGTGCACACCTGGAACTCCGAGTTCGTGCGCAACTCGCCCGTCGGCGCGAAGTACGAGGCGATGGGCTCCGAGATCGAGCGCGCGATCGCGTTCATGGAGGCCATCGGCGCCGACCCGGAGGAGTTCCACCGGGTCGACTTCTACTCCTCCCACGAGGCGCTGCTGCTCGAGTACGAGCACGCCATGACCCGCATCGACTCCCGCACCGAGACGCCCTACAACGTCTCGGGCCACTTCGTCTGGATCGGTGAGCGCACCCGTCAGCTCGACGGTGCCCACGTGGAGTACTTCCGCCACCTCAACAACCCGATCGGCTGCAAGCTCGGCCCCACCGCGACCCCCGACGACGCGCTCGCGCTGGCCGCCAAGCTCAACCCGAAGAACGAGGAGGGCCGGCTCACCTTCATCACCCGCTTCGGCGCGGGGAAGGTGCGCGACGGGCTGCCCGGGCTGGTCGAGAAGATCACCGCCGAGGGCGTCAACGTCACCTGGATCTCCGACCCGATGCACGGCAACACCTTCTCCACCTCCAACGGCTACAAGACCCGCCGCTTCGAGGACGTCCTCGACGAGGTCCAGGGCTTCTTCGACGTCCACCACGCCCTCGGCACCGTCCCCGGCGGCATCCTCGTCGAGAACACCGGCGATGACGTCACCGAGATCATCGGCGGCGGCGAGGAGCTCGACGAGGCCGGCCTCGTGCACCGCTACGAGAGCGTCGTCGACCCGCGCCTCAACCGCGTCCAGTCGCTGGAGATGGCGTTCCAGGTCGCGGAGATGCTCCGCAACAAGTAGTCCCGCACGCCGAGCCGGCGCGCCCTGCGAGGCAGGACGCGCCGGCTGCGGGGATCGGTCAGCGGACCCTGACCGTGAACGTGGCCGTGCGGCCGTCCGAGGTCGTCACCGTGCCGGGATAGGTGCCCGGGCGCGCATAGCGGTGCGACGCGCTGATCCGGTAGACGCCCGCGGCGTGGAGCCCGTCGCGCGGGGTGGTCGCGGTGAAGGTCGCGGGTACGCCGGCGGTGCCGTCACCGAAGCGGACCGTCGCGCCGAGCGCGCCCGTGAGCGCGGAGCCGCCCAGGCCGTCGGCGTCGTCGACCGCGTCGACGGCGACCGTGGATCCGTCCGTCTTCGTGCCCGGTGCGGCGAGCAGACCTGCCGCGATGGTGGCCGAGGAGCCGTGGCGTACGACCGCATCGGTGCCGGTCACAGCGGTGGACCAGGCGGCGTGGCGGCCGTCGTAGAAGTTGGTGCCGGCGGTGTTGAGCCGGGTGCCGACGTCCGCGACCCGGCGGGCGAAGTCGGCCCCGTCGCGCAGCGACTCCTGGGTCCAGCCGACCTCCCCGTGCGCGAGGGCGCGCGGGAACATCATGAACTCCGCGTTGCTCACGCCACGGATGGTCTCCGACCACAGCGGCGCCTCGGTGCCCAGGATGTCATCGTCACCGACCCCGGGGACGACGTTCTCGGGGCTCCAGGCGTAGTAGTCCGGGAAGTCGCACGAGCCCGAGCACGCCCAGGACAGCCCGATCGGCGTCTTGGGGTTGTACTTCATGTCGAGGTACGACTTGTTGCCCGGTGAGACCAGCAGCTTGGCGCCGTCCTCGGCGATGGCCCGCTTGGCGTGGTCGGTGGTGCCGGCCCAGTACTGCACCCCGTCACCGGGGGAGAGGGTGGTCTCGGCGTACTCGTTCCAGCCGAGCGTCTTCTTCCCGAGGTCGTGCACGATGTCCACGGCCCGCTTCTCGAAGTCGACGTAGCCCTGGTGCCCGTAGCGGGCGGTCATGGCGTGCGACTCGTCGCCACCGATGTGCAGGTAGTCGCCGGGGGTCATCTCGGCCAGCTGCGTGAAGACGTGCTGGACGAAGGTGTAGCTGACCTCGGCGTACGGGTCGAGATAGGAGTAGCCGACGTCGATCGTGCTGTTGACCGGCGCCACCGGCTCCGCGGCGGTGCCGGTGTGGCTCGAGCCCGCGGTGTTGAGCTGCGGGATCGCGTGCAGCGCCGCGTTGGTGTGGCCCGGGATGTCGACCTCGGGGACCATCTCGATCTCGCGCTCGGCCGCATAGGCGACCAGGTCGCGGTACTGGGCCTGGGTGTAGTAGCCGGTGTGGCCGTCCAGGGCCTGGTAGGGGTTGGAGGTGACCGCCGTGCCGCCCGACTCCCGCGTCAGCGCCGTGTAGTCGATGTCGTCGCCGGCCGCGCGCCCCTCGTTGGTGATCTGGATGCGCCAGCCCTGGTCATCGGCCAGGTGGATGTGCAGGACCGACAGCTTGGCGGAGGCGGCGGCGTCGATGATCTGCTTGACCTCGTCGACGGTCTGGAACGACCGGGCGACGTCGAGCATGATCCCGCGGTAGCCGAACCGCGGCGCGTCGAGGACCTTCACCGCCGGTACGCTCCACGTCTGGTGCACGCGTACGGGCGAACCGGCGAAGGCGGGGAGCAGCTGGCGCAGCGTCTGGGTGCCGTTGAAGAGCCCGTGCCGGGTCGCCCCGATGATCCGCAGACCTGAGCGGCCGGAGGAGAGCGCGTACGCCTCGGGGTTGCCCGCCACCTGGCCGTAGTCGGCGCCGGGGTCGATGGCCAGCTGCAGATCGGTGGGCTTCGGGCGCGTGGAGACGACCGGCAGGGCGTAGCCGGTCGACGTACGGAGCGTGGTGGCGAGCAGGCGCCCGACCGCGGCTGCCTCACCGCGGGCGACGATGCGCGCGCCGGGGGTGAGGACGAAGTCGGGGCCGGACTGCTCGGTGACCTGCACCGGGAGTGGGACCAGGCCCGGGACAGGGGTGTCGGGAGCGGAGGCGGAGGTGGGGACGGATGCGGTGGCAGCCGGGGCAGCCATGGTGACGAGGCAGCCGGCGAGGCTCAGAGCGGCGACTGCAACGAGTAGTGAGCGAGACATTCAACATTCCTCTCTGCCGCGGCGACGCGGCGAGTATCAAGAAGTTGTGCTGCTCTCGGCGAGCGTAGTGACGCGCCGGCCGGCCCGACAGGGGATTTCGTAAATTCGCTCAACAAATTAATTCTGGCCCGGCGCTCAGCCCCTTGCCCACGCGAGCTGCATGATCTCGTCGCCGTCGTGGAGGATGCTGCGGTTGCTGGTGTCGGTGAAGCCGGTGCGCTCGTAGAGGCGCTGGGCGCGCCGGTTGTCGGTGCGGGTCCAGACGCTGAGGCCCTCCCAGTCGCGTGACTGGAGGTCGCGGATCATCTCGGTGCCGACGTGGGAGCCCCAGACGGCGGGGTCGACGAAGACCATCGAGATGTGGCCGTAGCCCGGCAGGGGTACGCCGTCGACGAGGTAGGTCTCGGCCACCAGCATCCCTGCCGGACGGGCGCCGTAGTGGGCGAGCAGCGCCAGCTCGGCGGCGTCCAACTTGTCGCGGACCCGGCGGATCCGGGCCTCGGTGGCGGTGCGTCGGCGGGCGGCGTTGGCTGCCTGCCAGACGTCGAGCGCAAGAGCGCGCTGCTCGTCGCTGCGGATCTCGGCGACGATGATTCTCGGCATCTAGGGGGCTACAGCGTCATCAGCCAGATGCCGAGCACGAGCATCACGATCATGAAGATCGCGCCCACCCACAGCAGCACGATCCAGGTCGAGGGGTTGTCCTCGGCCTCGGTGGCCATCAGCGAGGAGACATACTCCTGCTGCGCGCCGTAGTCGCCGAAGTCCTGCTCGAGCGGCTCCTGCTCGCCGACGTAGCCGTAGCCGGTCTGCCAGTCGCCGGCGTTCTCGGTGGCGTAGGCGTCCTCCGCATAGCCGGTCGCGTAGGCGGGCTCGGTCTGGTGGATCTGGTCGTCCACGGTCTCCCGCTCCTGGGGCGGCGCCCAGTGGCGGGCCTGCCCGTTGTGCGACTCCTGGACGAGCATCCCGGAGGGCTGGACGAAGGGCTGGTACGCCGCCTCGACCATGGCCTCGGAGACCGGCTCGGGCTCGGGGACGGGCTCAGGAAGGGGACCCGGCTCCGGGGTCGGGTCGGGTGTCGGCTCCGGGTCGGGGACCGGCTCGGGCTCCGGGACCGGGGTCGGCTCCGGGATGGGCGAGGGCTCCGGGATGGGCGAGGGGTCGGGGATCACGGCCTGCTCCGCGGCGGCCGGCTCGTGCGCCGGCGGCGGAGTGGTCGGCGGCAGGGCGGTCGGCGGCGGGGCGGTCGGCGGCGGGGCGGTCGGCGGCGCGTACGCCGGGCGGACCACGGTGGTCCCGTCGGGCTCGTCGTCGGTGTCGAGCTTCTCCTCGACGGAGGGCGCCTGGCGCCTCGAGGTGCGCTCGGTGGGCTCGTCGTTCGGGGCCGTGGAGGCCGCCGACGATGCCGGGCCCGGCCTGTCGTCGTCGCCGTAGGCGCTGATCCGAGGCAGGCTCAGTGAGGTCTGCTCCGCGTCCGGCACGTCCTCGACTGCCTCCGGGGCGGTCGACTCGACGCGTTTGCGGATGACGGTGGACTCGTTGGGCTCGTCAGCTTCAGCAGCGGACACGGGTGGCGTCCTTTCCTCTACATCGGTGGAGTCAGCCTCGGCTGTTCGGTCGGGCTCCTTGGCAACCTCGAGACCACACATCGGGCACGCCGGCTCATCGGACAGTCGGTGTCCACATTGTGCGCAGCTGCTCATGCCACCCCCATGGCGTCGAAGATCACTCCCGTGCGTTCCCAAGCCTAGGTCACCGGCCTTGACCTTGGGCCGATGCCCGCAGATCGCGGAGCAGCGGGATATCGGGGTTGTCCGCGTCGCGAGAGCCGGGAGTCTCCAGGATGAAGGGGACTCCGTCGGTCGCCGGATGCGCGAAGAGCTCCTCGAAAGCCGTCGTGCCGATGTGGCCGCGGCCGATCTGCTCGTGGCGGTCGAGGTGCTTGCCGCGTACGTCCTTGGAGTCGTTGGCGTGGATCAGTCGGAGCCGGCCGGGGCCGCCGATCTCGACGATCCGGTCGACGCACGCGGTGGCGCCACCGGGCTCGTCCAGCGGGGCTCCGGCGGCGAAGACATGGCAGGTGTCCAGGCAGATCCCGGCCTTGGGATGGAAGTCGACCGCCTCCAGGTAGGCCGGCAGGTCCTCGACGCCGGCACACAGCGAGCGCCCCTGGCCGGCGGTCGGCTCCAGCAGCAGCCAGGGCGCGTCCTCGGCGGAGATCTCATCGAGCACAGGAAGCAGCGCCTCGCGCACCTGCTTCATCGCGGCGGCGTACTTCTCGCTCGCATCGCCATCGGGCGAGACGAACGAGCCGGTGTGGACCACGACCCCCTCGGCGCCGATGTCGGAAGCGCGGCGGAGGTTGTGCGCGACCAGGGCAGCCGACTTCTCGTACGTAGCCGGGGTCGGCGAGCCGAGGTTGACCAGGTAGGGAGCATGGATGAAGGCACGCATCCCGCGACGCTCGAGCTCGGCCCGGAACGCCTTGTCCTCGGCCGGCTTCCCGGCCGAGTGCGCCCAGCCGCGTGGGTTGCCGACGAAGATCTGCAGGGTCTCGCCGCCGACCGCGTCGGTGTTGGCGAGGGCACCGGCAACGAGACCTTTGCCGACCTGTACGTGGGTGCCGATCGGGTTTCTCAGTGTCAAGGTCAGTTCAGCCAGATCGTGATCTCGGAACCGTAGGGAGCCTCGCCGCTCGCCGGCTCCTGACGGGTCACGTAGCCGAGGCCGAGGTTGATGCCGGCCTCCGGCTCCTCCTTGACCTTGAACCCGGCGGCCTCGAGGGTCTGCCTGGCGGTGGCCTTGTCGGCTCCGACGACGTTGGGAACCGCAACGGCTGCGGGGCCCTTGGCGACCACGAGGGTCACGGTCTCGCCGCGGGGGAGGGTGCCGGAGTTGGGGCTCTGGCTGAGCACCGTGCCCGGCTGGATCTCCTGGCTCTCCTCCTCCTCGATCTCGACCTTCAGACCGTCGGCCTCCAGCGACTTCTTGGCGCGCTCGGCGCTGCGGCCGGTCCAGTCGACGATGGCGACGGGGGCCGGGCCCTTGCTGATCACGAGCACGATCGCCTTGCCGGGCCGCACCAGGGTGCCGGGGCGCGGCTGGGAGTTGATGACGTGGCCCTCGGGGACGTTGTCGTTGAACTTCTCGATCGGGTCGCCGACGCCGAGGCCCAGGTCGCGGATCTCGTCCTGGGCGTCGTCGGCGAGCATGCCCTTGACCTTGGGCACGGAGTATTCCTCCACGCCCCTGCTCACGCTGATCTCGACCGTCGATCCGGGCAGCGCCTTGTCGTCGCGGCCGGGGTCGGAGTCGATCACCACGCCCTTCTCGACGGTGTCGGAGAACTCGGTGTTGGCCGAGACCTCGAAGCCGGCCTCCTGCAGCTGCGTGGTCGCCGCGGCCTTGCTCAGGCCCGCCACCGAGGGCACCCGCTCGTAGCGGCCGTCGATGAACCACCACAGCCCGCCCGCCACCAGCGCGACGGCCACGACGGCGGCGCCGATCGCGATCGGTCCCCTCCACGTCGCCGGCATGCTCCAGCGCTGCTTCGGCTGCGCGGGGGTCGGCGCGATGCGTACGTTCTCCTCGGGCTCGCTCAGCGAGAGCCGAGCGCCCGCGGGGAGCCCGACGCCCGGAGGCGGTCCCTGCGGACCCGGGGGACGATTCGGCGGAGGTCCGGGCGGTCCGGCCGGCCCTGAGGGTCCCGACGGGCCGAGGCCCAGCGCGGGCAGAACCGCGGTCGTCTCGGAGCCGGACTCGTCGTGGGACCGTGCCGGGGAGTCGGTGCCGGCGGCGCCCTTGTCGGGCGCGCCGGCCCTGGGGAGCGCCAGGTCGGCGGTGAGGTCGGGGTCGTCGAAGATGCCCGCGGACAGGGTGGCCATCACGCGGTTGACCATGCGCAGCAGCACGCCGGCGTCGGCCGGGCGCAGCTCGGGGTCACGGGCGGTCGCGCGGGCGACCAGGGCGTCGACGTAGCGCGGGATGCCGGGGGCGGCCTTGGAGGGCGGCGGGACGTCCTCGTGGACGTGCTTGTAGGCGACCTCGACGGGCGAGGGGCCGCTGTGCGGCTTGCGGCCGGTGAGCAGCTCGTAGAGCACGACGCCGGCGGCGTAGACATCGGTGCGCGGCCCGGACCTGGACTCGGTGACCAGCTCGGGCGCGAGATAGGAGACGGTGCCGACCAGGTTGCCGGTGGTGGCGTCGTTGGAGTTGTTGTTCATCACCCGGGCCAGGCCGAAGTCGGCGACCTTGACCCGCTGCGAGATCGAGGCGGCACCGGTGGTGATGAGCACGTTCTCGGGCTTGATGTCGCGGTGCACGATCCCGATCGCGTGGGCCGCGGTCATCGCGCTCAGGATGGGCTCGATGTAGGCCAGCGCCTTCGCCGCGCCCAGCGGAGCCTGCGAGGCGATGGTGTCGCGCAGGGTGTGGCCCTCGATGTACTCCATCGCGAGGAAGGCGATGCCCTCGTCCTCGTCCTGGTCGTAGACGGCGACCACGTTGGGGTGGGAGAGCTTCGCGGCCGACCTGCCCTCGCGTACGAACCGCTCGGCGAAGTTGCCCTCCTCGTCGAGGTCCTGGTGCATGACCTTGACCGCGACGATGCGGTCCAGCCGCATGTCGTGGGCGACGTAGACCGTCGCCATCCCGCCCTTGGCGACCTTCTCGACGATCCGGTAACGCATCGCCAAGACCTTGCCCAGAAGGGGGTCGGATGCGGTAGCCGAGCTTCCGCCGTGGCGCCCGATGACGTCGTCACGGGGGTCCGCCTCACTAGCCACGCGATCCTCCTGTCTCCGGTTGGAGAAGTATTCCGGACCGGGCAATGGTACGGACCAGCGGGTCCCCCTCACGACTTTCCGGACCGGCTACCCGGGCCGGTAATGTGATTGTTATGAGCGATTTGCGGTTGGCGGAGCAGGATCTGGGTGTCCTGGTTGAAGAGTGGATCGACTGGGCCACGGCCGCGTCGCAGCTCGGCGTGACCGTGGGGAAGGTGCGCACCATGATCCGCGAGCACGAGCTCGCCGCGGCGGTGCCTCCGGGGGTGAAGGGCCAGCACATCCCGGCCCTGTTCATCCAGGACGGTCTGCCGGTCAAGGGTCTGGGCGGGCTGCTGCACGTGCTCCACGACGGACGCTACGACGACCGCGAGATCATCGCCTGGCTCTTCCTCGACGACGACCTTCCCGGACGCCCGATCGACGCGCTTCGGGAGAACCGCGGGTCGGAGGTCAAGCGCCGGGCCCAGGCCATGGCACTCTGAGGGCTGCCCGTTCCGTACGTCTCGGAGGAACCTCGTGAGGTCGAAGTCTGCCCTGGTCGGTCTGCTGCTCGCCGTCCTGATGGCGCTGGTCGCCGGATGCGGAGGCGCAGCCGGCTCGGGTGAGGGCGGGAAGGCCGGCACCGACCCCGAGAGCGGGCTCGCCTGGATCGCCGAGTCCGACCTGCCGCCGGAGGGCGTGGAGACGCTCGAGCTGATCGACGCCGGCGGCCCGTTCCCCTACCCGGGCAAGGACGGCAGCACCTTCGGCAACCGCGAGGGGATCCTGCCGGAGGAGGCGTCGGGCTACTACGCCGAATACACGGTGCCGACGCCTGGCTCCGATGACCGGGGTGCGCGGCGTATCGTCACAGGCGAGGGTGGGGAGTTCTACTTCACCGAGGACCACTACGAGTCGTTCTCACGGATCGACCGGGGGTGATGGGCAGATGAGTGGACTGGCAGGGCTCCTGGCCGGGAAGGTCGATCCCGGCGTGTATCGCTGGCACACCGAGCTGGCGGCGGCCGATCTCACCGAGTCGGTGACCGGCGCGGGCTGGGCGCTGGCGCAGATCGCCGACGTGGCCGAGACCAAGGACGAGGTGCTCGGAGCCATCGGCGCCGCGCTGGGGTTCCCGGCCCACTTCGGCCGCAACCTCGACGCGCTCTGGGACTCGTTGCGCGACCTCGCCGCGCCCACGGTGCTGCTGTGGGAGACGTGGGGGTGCGCTGCGTACGCGGATCGTGCCGGCTTCGACAAGATCGTCCGGGTGCTCCAGGACCGGTCGGCCGAGATCTCCGAGGACCGGCCGGCGTTCACCGTACTGCTGCGCGGGGACGGTCCGGACACCGACCTGACCGACCTGGGCTGATCAGCCGACGTTGACCGTCCGGGTGGGGTAGCCCGAGGCTCCGTCGGGAGCGGGCGGCGCCTCGTCGGCGGTCTGCGGAGTGCCGGTGCGGTCGTACGCCCTCGCCTGGATCCGGTGCTCGCCCTCGGTTGCGTCCCAGCGGTAGGTCCACTGGCGCCAGGTGTCGATGCTGTCCTCGGCGGCGAGCGTGGCGGGCTGCCAGGGGCCGTCGTCGATGCGTACCTCGACCTTGCTCACGCCGCGGTGCTGCGCCCAGGCGACACCGGCGACGGTCACCTCGCCGGGCATGGTGTCCTCGCCCGGGAGGTCGATGCGGGACTCGGTCTTGATCGGGCCCTCGGCGGACCAGCCGCGGTCGGTCCAGTAGGCGCGGAAGTCGTCGAAGCGGGTGACCTCGAGGTCGGTGAGCCACTTGGTCGCCGAGACGTAGCCGTAGAGGCCGGGGACGACCATGCGTACGGGGAAGCCGTGGTCCGGGGTCAGCGGCTTGCCGTCCTGGGCGATCGCGAGCAGGGCGTCGCGACCGTCGGTGAGCGCCTCGAGCGGGGTGCCGATGGTGATGCCGTCGGCACCGGTGGACTTCACCGCGTCGGCGTCGGGGGAGAGGCCGGCGCGCTTGAGGACGTCGCGGATGCGTACGCCGGTCCAGGTCGCGTTGCCGATCAGGTCGCCGCCGACCTCGTTGGAGACGCAGCAGATCGTCACGCGGCGCTCGTAGAGCGGCATCGCGAGCAGGTCCTCGTAGGTGAGCTCGACCGGAGTGTCGACCAGGCCGTGGATCTTGAGGCGGTAGTCGGTGACGTCGACGCGTGGGGTGAGCAGGGCGATGTCGATGCGGTAGAAGTCGTCGACGGGGGTCAGGTGGGGCGTCAGCCCGTCGATCCGGAGCTCCGCGCCCGCCGGGAGGGGCGCGGCGGGGGAGACGGCCGCCGGGATGGCCACGTTCGTCGCCGGGAGCCGGCGTCCGGTGATTACCTTGGCGCCGACGCTGCCGGCCGCACCCACCGCGGTCACGGCCGCGGCGGCGACGAGGAACCTGCGACGGTCGAAGCCGTCGGGTGCCTCTGCCTCGGTGGGCGGGCCGTCGGTGTCGCGCAGCGGCCGGATGAGGAGGATCAGTGCGGTGATGCCGACCGCGAGGCCGATCACCAGCGCGACGATCCCAGTCGTCCCGTTGTCGGCCCGGTCGGCCAGGAGGGCGGCGATGTCGATGGCCCCGAGGAGCAGCAGCATGCCCACGCCGAGGGCGGGGCGGCGTACGGCCAGGGCGCCGGCGACCCCGAGCAGGACCAGCGTGACCAGTCCCACGCAGGCGAGCAGGATCGGCTTGTCGGCGGTGCCGAAGGTGGCGACCGCCGCCTCCTTGAGCCAGCGCGGGGTGAGGTCGATGACCCGGTCGCCGAGCGCGAGCAGGGGCGAGGCGCCGCCGGCGAGGGCGGCGATGAGCTCGGCGACGCCGAGGCCGAGTACGCCGGCGGCGATGCCCGCGAGGGGGCCGTACGGAAGACGTCCGGGGTGATTGCGGGATGTCATGCTGTGGGTTCGTGGCCGATCGTTGGTCGGATGGGACCAATCCTCCCACTCTTCGGCTGCGAACCTGTGACGAGATCTGTCATCCGTCGGAAAAGGGGTGCGCATGCGGAGAGCGCTGCGGGTCGTGGGCGAGGAGTCGTCACCGGACCCCGATGACGACCTGGACCCGGCGGCGGCGCTCGCCGCGGTCGCCGGTGGCGACCTCGATGCCTTCGGCCGGCTCTACGACGACCTGGCGCCACTGGTCTTCGGCGTCGCCCGGCGGGTCGTGCGCGACCCCTCGCGTGCGGAGGAGGTGACCCAGGAGGTGTTCACCGAGATGTGGCGCCAGGCGGCCCGCTTCGACCCCTCGCGTGGCTCCGTCCGGACCTGGGTGCTGACGATCGCGCACCGTCGCGCGGTCGACACCGTGCGCTCCACACAGGCCTCGCGGGCTCGGGAGGAGCACGTCGCCAGGCGTGAGCCGGTGGACGTCGCCGGCCCGGAGGACGCCGTCGTCACGGCGTCGGAGCACGAGGGCGTACGCCGCTGCCTGGACTCCCTCACGCCCCTGCAGTCCCAGGCCGTGCGGCTGGCCTACTACCAGGGCTTCACCTATCCCGAGGTCGCCGAGCTGCTCGGCCGGCCGCTGCCGACGGTCAAGTCGCGGATGCGGGACGGGCTGATCCGGCTCAGGGACTGTCTGGCCGAAGCGGAGCCCGAGGCATTGGGTGGGGAGGCTGGTCATGGCGCCTGACGTGCACGGCCTGGTCGGGGCCTACCTCTTGCACGCGCTGGACCCTGGTGAGCGAGCAGAGGTCGAGGCACACCTGGCTGCCTGTCCCGACTGCCGGGAGGAGGTCGACTCGCTGCGGTCGGCGACCGCCTCGCTCGCCGGGCAGGTCGCCGAGACCCCTCCGGCATCGCTGCGCGCCCGGGTGGTGCGTACGGCCTCGGAGACGCCGCAGCTCCCGCCCGTCGTCGCCGGGGGCCGCTCACGTCGTCGTCGGTTCGCGGGCCTGGTCGCCGCGGTCGCGGCCCTGGTCATCGGTGTCGGCGTGACGGTCGGTGTGGTCGTAGGAGGCGATGACCCGCCCGCGATGACCGCCGCCGAGGTGATGTCGGCCCCCGACGCGCGGATGCACAAGGAGGAGACCTCCGACGGCGAGCTGATGGTCGCGATGTCCCACGAGATGCACATGGTCGCCGTCGACACCGCCGACCTCTCGCGCCCCGACGGGATGACCTACCAGGTCTGGTGGCACACCGACGCCGGCATGGAGTCCGCCGGCGTCCTCGACGAGGAGATGTCCGTCGCCGTCCCGGTCGAGGACGGCGACCTGATGGTCACCATGGAACCCGAGGGTGGCTCTGACAAACCCTCGGAGAAGGTCCTCTTCCAGATGCCCGCCGAGCGTCTTTGACACGCCGAGGCGTCAACTAGGACGGCCGAGGCGTCAGGTAGGTCGGACGAGACGGCATCACGTGACGTCTCGGCCGACGGGAGTGACGCTTCGGCCGACCGGGGTGACGCTTCGGGTCAGACCGCGCGCTGGGTGGCGGCGGTGGCGAGGGCGCGGAGGACCTCGGCGGCGTTCGCGTCGAGGACGCCTGAAGCCTTGGCGTCGTCGAGGGCGGTGAGACCCTGGCCGGCGAGCTCGGTGATGGTCTTCTCGACCTGCTGCTCGGCGCCGGAGGCGGCGATGAGCGCACGTAGCGCCGCGACCTGGTCCGCGTTGAGCTCTTGGCCGAGGGCCTGGTCCAACAGGTCGGCGTCGTCGGGGGTCGACCCGGCCAGGGCGAGGGCCACCAGGACGGTGCGCTTGCCCTCGACGAGGTCGTCGCCGGCGGGCTTGCCGGTGACCGAGGGGTCGCCGAAGACGCCGAGCAGGTCGTCGCGGAGCTGGAAGGCCTCGCCGACGGGGAGACCGTAGGCCGACAGCGCCTCGATCTGCTCCCGGGAGGCTCCGGCCAGAGCGGCGCCGACGTGGAGGGGGCGCTCGACGGAGTACTTCGCCGCCTTGTAGCGCACCACCTTCATCGCCGCCTCCACGTCCGCCGCGCCGCGCGCCTGGACGGTGATGTCGAGGAACTGCCCGGCGATCACCTCGCTGCGGGTGTGGTCGAACACCGAGAGGGCGGCGGAGGTCTCGGAGCTCCCGAACCCAGCGGTACGCAGCAGCTCGTCGGACCAGGTCAGCAGCAGGTCCCCGAGGAGCACGGCCGCGGCGTCCCCGTAGGCACGGGACCGGCCGGGCCAGCCCGCGGCGGCGTGGTCGGCCTCGAACGCGCGGTGCGCGGACGGCGCTCCGCGCCGGGTGTCGGAGTCGTCGATCACGTCGTCGTGGACGAGCGCCGAGGCCTGCAGCAGCTCGAGCGCGGCGGCTGCCCGTACGAGCGACTCCTCCTCACCCGGCGAGGGTGAGGGGTGGACTGCGTGGAAGCCCCAGTAGCAGAACGCCGCCCGCAGCCGCTTGCCGCCGGACATCGACTCGCGAGCCCGCCGCAGCAGTGGCTCGACCTCGTCGCCGAGCGGAACCAGCCGCTCGGACTGGGTCTCGAGAAAGGTGTCCAGCGCCCCCTGGACGCGACGGCGGAATTCATCGGCGTCCCACGTTTCATTCACTCTCCGAGCCTAGGGCACTCACTACGATGGCCCGATGGTGACTGGACGTGGACGCTCCCTCGCGGAGCTGATCAACCAAGGCGAGCGCTCGTTCTCCTTCGAGTTCTTCCCGCCGAAGGACGAGGCCGGCGAGGAGCAGCTGTGGAACGCGGTGCGCGCACTCGAGCCCTACCGCCCCACCTTCGTGAGCGTCACCTACGGTGCCGGCGGCTCGACTCGTGACAAGACGGTCGCCATCACCGGCCGGATCGCCGCGGAGACCGAGCTGCTGCCCGTCGCACACCTGACCTGTGTCGGTCACACCCGTGACGAGGTCGCCGGGATCCTGGACTCCTACGCAGCGAAGGGAGTCGCGCACGTGATGGCGCTGCGCGGCGACCCCGCCGAGGGGCCGCGCGCCGAGTGGACCCCGACCCTGGGCGGCCTCGACTACGCGATCGACGTGGTGAAGCTGGCCCGCGAGCGCGGCGACTTCCGCATCGGCGTCGCCGCCTTCCCGGAGGGCCACCCGAGCGCGGAGTCGCTCGAGGCCGACGCCGACGTGCTGGTCGCCAAGGCGAGGGCCGGCGCCGAGTTCGCGGTCACCCAGATGTTCTTCCGCGCGGCGGACTACTTCGGCCTCGTCGACCGCGTCCGTGCCCGCGGCGTCGACATCCCGATCCTGCCGGGGATCATGCCGATCCTGAACCTCGCCGCCATCCGGCGCCAGAGCGAGCTGATCGGCGCCGAGGTCCCCGAGGAGATCGTCGAGCGCCTCGGTGCCGCCGGCCCCGAGCCGGCCGACATCCGTGCCGAAGGCATCGCCGTGGCCGCCGAGCTGTGTCAGGAGCTCCTCGACGGCGGCGCGCCCGGGCTGCACTTCTACACGCTCAACCGCTCCAAGGCGACGCTGGAGATCTTCGCCAAGCTCAACGTGACGGTCTAACGAGCGGGCCCGATCGACTGCGCGACCAGCGCTGAGGAGAGGCCGGCGTACGGCAGCCCGGAGCCGGGGGTGGCGTGAGCCCCGGCGGCGTAGACGTTAGGGAGAGGGGTGCGCGGCCCGAGGCGCTGGAACACCGTCGCGCGGCCCGCCCACTTCACGCCCAGCGGTGACCCGCGCCAGCGGCGTACGAGCTCGGCGGCGCCCAGGTCGACACGGTGCACGACGTGCTCGCGCAGATCGATCTTGTGGCGCGCCAGCGCCAGCAGGACGTCCTCCATCAGCTTGCCGTGGGAGTGGATCGTCCAGGCGTGCTGTCCCTCGGGGGCGAGCCCGCGGGTGCGCACGACCAGGGTGGGCTCGCCGTGGAGCACCAGCTCGTCGGGAAGATCGACCAGATGCTCGGGCAGCGAGGAGAGCCCGAGGTGGAACGTCATCGGCGGGATCGCCGGCAGCGTGCGGTCCACCAGCGGCCGCAGGGCCGGCAGCGAGCGCGGGTCGAAGGCGACCACGACCGCTCCGTCGGCACCGAGATCGATCTCGCCGGAGGTGGTGGTGACCGCGACCGCCCGCCCGTCGCGTACGACGATGTCCTCCACGCGGGTCGCGGTCTGCACCGAGACCCGGCGGGTGGCCATCCGGGCGGCGAGCACCTCCGCGACGACACCCATCCCGCCCTCGACCCGCCAGGCGCCGAAGCGCTGCTCGAGATAGGCGGTGAGTCCCGCCCAGGCAGGTACGTCACGCAGCTCCTGCCCCGCTGCGACGAACGGGTGCGCCGCGACCAGCCGGAGCCGCTCGTCCTTGAACGTCTTGCGCAGCCGCTTGTGGAGGGTCTCGCGCGACCGGAACCGCTCCGCGACGGCCGAGGGCAGCGCCGAGGGCTCCCACGGGACCTCGAAGTAGTGCTGGCGCAGCACCTCCCAGTCCTCGCTGAACCTGGCGACGTAGTCGGTCCACTGCCGGCCCATGCCCGGGCCCAGCTCGTCGAAGGCGGCCAGCTGGGCGCCACGGGTGGCGCCGGGCACCGAGACCGAGGTCTTGTCGGAGAACCGGTGCTCGCGGATGACGTCCATCGGCACCAGCTCGAGCTCACGCTCCGCGGGCCGCCCCGACTTGCGGAACAGGTCGCGCATCACCGCGGGCAGCAGCGTCGAGGTCGCCGAGGCGTCCCAGGTGAACCCCTCCTCACGCACCGGCACCAGAGCGCCGCCGAGCTGCCCGGAGGCCTCGAGCAGGGTGACCGAGTGGCCGAGCTTGGCCAGCCTGGCGGCGCTGGCCATCCCGGCGTACCCGCCCCCGAGGACGACGACGCTCGTCACCTCGTTCACTGGACGGGGTAGGGCCTGGTAGTGCCGTCCGATGGCCCCTCCGGCGGCGGGGCGCCCCGTCTTCCGCGCCGGGTCAGCTTGCGCCAGCCCCCGCGAACGGCGCGGAGGAGGAGATACATCAGCACCAGACCGGCCGCCAGCAGGACCGCGGCGACGCCGGCGGCGGCCAACGGGTGCTCGGTCGCGAACCAGACGACGCCGAGGACGAGCCCGTCCTCGGCCAGGCTGACCACCGAGTTGGAGACCGGCTCGGGGGAGGAGTTGACCGCCAGCCGCTCGCTCGCCTTGACCAGGTGGGACATCAGCGCCGAGGTGCCGCCCACGACGCCGCCGACGGCCGCGCTGAGCGAGTCGGCCTCGCCGGCGAGCAGAACGCCGATCACTGCGCCGATCGTGGGCCGGATCACCGTGGAGATCGAGTCCCAGGTGGAGTCGACGTAGGGCACCTTGTCGGCGACGAACTCGATCGCGAACATCGCCCCCGCTGCCGCCAGCACCGGCCAGGTGCCGAGCACGTCGGGGATCTCCTCGGCCCCCGTCGTGCGCTGCACGACGCCGAGCACCAGCACGACCAGATAGGCGTTGATGCCACTGGCCCACCCGCTGGAGAAGGTCAGCGCTAGAGATTCCATGGGGACATCTTGGCGTACGACACCGACATCCGAGCCTGCGACCGCGGCGACTGAGCTTGCGAAGCCGCGAAGCGGGTCGAGACCGAGTCGCGTCGGCCCGAGACCAAGCGCACGCGATCCGTATTTACCTCCCTTGTGCCCCGTGCGGCAGAATGGGCTGATCAACGCAGAGTTCCCCCACCTCGCAAGGAGACCGGATGACCATGACGACACCCGACGAGAACGAAGGTGTGGTCGTGAACGAGGACCTGGAGACCACCGTCGAGGTGGCAGCCCTCGCTGCTGAGCCCGTGCCGCGGGAGATGACGTGGGCGGTTCGGCTGATCGTCGGTCTGATCGCGTTCAGCGCCGTGGTGGTCGTGGTGATGGTGCTGCGTTCCGACGACCTGGTGCGTGCGTGGGCGGAGGGCAACGCCTCGGCCAAGCGCATCCTGGAGACCGAGGGGCTCGAGGCCCTCATCAACCCGCCGAACGACAACCGGGTCAGCGCGCCGGCGTTCATCGCCCCCGCGATCACCCTGTTCGGCGTGATGGCCATCATGCTCGGCGTCCTCACGGTCTTCCTCCGCAACGGCTTCGAGTGGGCCCGCATCGTGATCACGTTCCTGGTCTTCATCTCCGCTGTGGCCAGCGTGGGCGGCATCCTGACCGGACCGCCGGTGATCATCAGCGTGCTCACCACGATCGCGATCGTCATCGCCGCGGGGCTGCTGGTGGTCATGTGGCTGCCGGCCAACACCCGCTACATCCACCCGCCGCACCTCATTCGCGGCGCCGTCGCCGAGGACTGAGCGACCCCGGCAGCGCTCGACACGCCCCGCCACCGAAACGTCTTGTGACTGTCGGTGGCGGGGTGTAGTTTGATCTCGTGTTCGAACAAATGTTCGAACAACCAGGCTCTGGCGGGCGTCGTCCTCGACCCCCGACGCCCGCCGGAGCCGTCCACTGCGGGGTCGACCGTGAGCGAGAAGGACGACCCGATGCATCTGCTGCCGGCCACGACGCACAGCTACCTCTTCCGAGCCACCGAGACCCTCGCGGAGGCGATCGTGGCCGACGACGTGCCGAGCAGGTACGCCATCGCTCATGTTGCCGCCCTCCAGGCCGCCGCCGCGCTGATCGCCGCCCGCGCCGACCCCGTCGAGGCCGCGAGCCGCGCCGGGCGCCGTCGTCCGTGGAACGCGTGGGTCCGGCTCAAGAAGGTCGCGCCGGAGCTCTCCGAGTGGGCCGACTACTTCGCCGCCGGTGCTGCCAAGCGTGCCGCCGCGGAGGCCGGCTCGATCCGGGCGGTCACCGCGGAGGAGGCCGATGAGCAGGTGCGTGACGCCGACCGGTTCCTCGCCGTCGTCGAGGAGTCGCTCGGGCTGGTGGCCCACACCTCTGCGGCCACCCGGCTCGGGCACGACCGCCTCGTGGGCTGATTCAGGTGTGGCGTACGCAGGGTGGGAGGCAGGGCCTACGCTTGGCCCCATGTCAGCTGGCTCCGCTTCCACCAGTCGCCGGGCAGGCGCCCGGACCGTCGCCGTCTGGGACGCGCTCGACCCGGTCCTGGCCTCCGGCCCGCGCGACGTCCTCGACATCGGCGGCGGCACCGGCACCTCAGCCGTACGCATCGCCGCCCTCGGCCACCGGGTCACCGTCGTCGACCCCAGCCCCGACGCGCTGGCCGCGCTCGACCGCCGGGCCCGCGAGGCCGGGGTCTCCGTCGACGCCCGCCAGGGAGACCTGGCCGCGCTCTCCGACGTCGCCGACCCCAGCGGTGCCGACGTGGTGCTCTGCCACGGCGTCCTCGAGGTCGTTCCCGACCCCGCTGCCGCACTGGCGGGGATCCGCGAGGTCCTCCGGCCCGGCGGCACGCTCAGCCTGCTGGTCGCCCAGCGCACCGCTGCGGTCCTCTCCCGTGCCCTGGCCGGCCACTTCGCGCAGGCCGCCGAGCTTCTCGACGACACCGCGCCGCAGGGACGCTCGGGGCGGCGGTTCGCCCTCGACGAGGTCAGCGGGCTGCTCGAGGCGGCCGGGTTCTCGGTCACGGATGTTCGCGGGGTGCGAGTGTTCGTGGATCACGTTCCTGGGTCGCTGCTCGATGTCGACCCGGCGGCGACCTCTGCGCTGGTCGATCTCGAGCAGCGGGCTTCTACTCGCGCTGACTATCTGCCGCTGGCTTCGCAGTTGCATTTGCTCGCTTCGCTTCGCTGACGGCTCGCTTCGCTTCGCCGGGTGGCGCCGACGCGGCGCAAAGGTCCCACCTCCGCTAGCGCTCCGGCGTGACATTTGCGCCGAGTCAGCGCTGGTCCGCGTCCTCGGAGGATCGGGGTGC